>JAYROM010000104.1:0-21212 GCA_041911695.1 Aeromonadaceae bacterium | reverse complement strand
CCGCCGGCTGGCGAGGAGGCCCTGCTGCTGTCGCTGCTGGCCGACCGTGTGCCGCCAGGGGTCGATGAGGCGGCCTACGTCAAGGCCGGCTTTCTGGCCGCGGTTGCCAAGCGTGAGGTCAGCTCGCCGATCGTCTCTGCGGAGCGTGCGGTCGAACTGCTCGGCACCATGCAGGGTGGCTACAACATCCAACCGCTGATTGACCTGCTCGATGATGCCACGCTGGCACCGATCGCTGCCAAGGCGCTGTCACACACCCTGTTGTTATTTGATTCGTTCCACGATGTGGAAACCAAGAGCAAGGCTGGCAATGTTTATGCCCGTCAGGTGATGGAGTCCTGGGCCAATGCCGAGTGGTTCCTCTCCCGTCCGGCGCTGGCCGACAAGATTTCCCTGACCGTATTCAAGGTGAGTGGCGAAACCAATACTGACGATCTGTCACCGGCCCAGGATGCCTGGTCGCGTCCAGATATCCCGCTGCATGCGCTGGCGATGCTGAAAAACGCCCGCCCAGGCATAGTCCCGGATCAGGATGGCGCGATCGGCCCGATCAAGGCGCTGGAAGCGCTGAAGAGCAAGGGCTTCCCGCTGGTCTATGTCGGTGACGTAGTGGGGACCGGCTCTTCCCGTAAGTCGGCCACCAACTCGGTGCTGTGGTTTATGGGCGATGATATTCCGCACGTGCCGAACAAGCGTGCCGGCGGTTTCGTGCTCGGTGGCAAGATTGCGCCGATCTTCTTCAATACCATGGAAGATGCTGGCGCCCTGCCGGTGGAAGTGGATGTCAGCCAGCTGGAGACCGGTGATGTCATCGATCTGCATGTCTACGCTGGCAAGGTGACCCGTCACGGCAGTGACGAGGCGCTGTCGACCTTTGAACTGAAGACCGATGTCCTGCTTGATGAAGTGCGAGCGGGGGGCCGTATTCCGCTGATCGTCGGTCGCGGGCTGACCGACAAGGCGCGCGAAGCGCTGGGGCTGCCGGCCTCTGACGTGTTCCAGCGTCCGCAGCCGGTGGCCGACACTGGCAAGGGCTACACCTTGGCGCAGAAGATGGTCGGCAAGGCCTGTGGCGTGACCGGCATTCGTCCGGGCACCTATTGCGAGCCGAAGATGACCACCGTCGGCTCGCAAGACACTACGGGACCGATGACCCGTGACGAGCTCAAGGATCTGGCCTGTCTAGGCTTCTCCGCCGATCTGGTGATGCAGTCGTTCTGTCACACTGCCGCCTATCCGAAGCCGGTCGATGTGCAGACCCACCACACCCTGCCGGACTTCATCATGAACCGTGGCGGTGTCTCGCTGCGTCCGGGCGACGGCGTGATCCACAGCTGGCTGAACCGCATGCTGCTGCCGGATACCGTGGGCACCGGGGGTGATTCTCACACCCGTTTCCCGATTGGCGTGTCGTTCCCGGCCGGCTCCGGTCTGGTGGCGTTTGCCGCCGCCACCGGGGTGATGCCGCTGGATATGCCGGAGTCGGTGCTGGTGCGTTTCAAGGGCACCCTGCAGCCGGGGATTACCCTGCGCGATCTGGTGCATGCCATCCCTTATCAGGCGATCAAGATGGGGCTGCTGACTGTCGAGAAGGCGGGCAAGAAGAACATCTTCTCCGGCCGAATCCTGGAAATCGAAGGCTTGCCGGATCTGAAGGTCGAGCAGGCATTCGAGCTGGCCGATGCCAGTGCTGAACGCTCTGCCGCCGGTTGCACCATCAAGCTGGATCAGGCACCGATCATCGAATACCTGAACTCCAACATTGTCATGCTCAAGTGGATGTTGGCCGAAGGCTATGGCGATGCACGGACCATCAGTCGCCGTATCCAGGCGATGGAGACCTGGTTGGCCAACCCGACCCTGATGGAAGCGGATGCCGATGCTGAGTATGCCGCAGTGATCGAGATCGATCTGGATAGCATTAAGGAGCCGATCCTGTGTGCGCCGAACGATCCGGACGATGCCCGTCTGCTTTCTGATGTCGCAGGGGATGCGATCCAGGAGGTGTTTATCGGTTCGTGTATGACCAACATTGGCCACTTCCGGGCTGCCGGCAAGCTGCTTAACCAGTTCAAGGGCCAGTTGGCCACCCGGTTGTGGATCGCGCCGCCGACCCGCATGGATCGTGATCAGCTGACCGAGGAGGGTTACTACGGCATCTTTGGTCGCGTTGGTGCGCGCATCGAAATCCCGGGCTGTTCGCTGTGTATGGGCAACCAGGCGCGCGTCGCTGATGGTGCTACCGTGGTGTCGACCTCGACCCGTAACTTCCCGAACCGTCTGGGGCAGGGGGCGAATGTTTATCTGGCATCGGCGGAGCTGGCATCGGTGGCGGCGATCCTCGGTCGCATCCCGACGGCGGACGAGTACCGTCACTACGCCAGCGAGCTGAATACCTTGGCAGCGGATGTCTATCGCTATCTGAACTTTGACCAGATCGCCAGCTATACCGCCAAGGCGGACAAGGTGATCCTGCAAGTGCCGGCATAATCAGTACAGCACAAAGTACAGACTCAAAACGGGCACTTCGGTGCCCGTTTTTTTGTCGCCCGGATCGGGTATCTGCACGCCACTTTGTCGTTCGCATGTCAGTCTGGCGGGGATTTCTGGTATGCTGCTTGCGAATGAAACAGGTGATGACAACACGTGTGACGCGAAGGAGCCGACCATGGATTATGAATTTGTTGCCGGGGCAGATGGCCGGTTGCAGGCCAAACTGTCCATGGGTCAGGAGGCCATCGGCCACTGGATCAACGATGAACTGGGCACGGATCTGCCGCGTCTGGACGCGCTGTTGAATGCGATTGCCCAACTGCAGTGCGGTGAGGTCGAGCAGTTGCGTTTCCCCGGGCAGGTTTACAGCTTGCTGATGGGCGACGACGAGGTGGAAGTGATGGCCAATGTGGTCAATTTCACTTTTCCCGAGGAGCTCGAGGTGGATATGGCGTACTATGATGATGAGCAGATGGCCGGCTGCGGGTTGGATGATTTCCAGTCCTTGTTGCAAGCCTGGCGCGCCTTTGTCGTCGAGGAGCATGCCACTGATATGGCGTCTGCACATTAATGGTGCCCCATGCGGGGGCAATGTTGCACTCTGTGCACCACAGGCAGCATCCAAATCCCCCGCACGAAGAAAAGTTTAACGTAAGTCTATGTATTTAAATGTTTTTTATAATGTGGCATAGACATTGAATCTGCTCGGTAAACCCAAGACAACCAGGGAGTGGGAGACAAGGTATGAAGCTTATCAGTGCAATCATCAAGCCCTTCAAATTGGACGATGTTCGTGAAGCCGTGGCCGCATTGGGCGTAGACGGTATGACCGTTTCCGAGGTTAAGGGTTTCGGTCGCCAGAAGGGCCACACTGAGCTCTATCGTGGTGCCGAATATCAAGTCGACTTTCTGCCGAAAGTAAAACTGGAAATCGCCACGGCAGATGAGAACGTCGAAAGCATCATCGAAGCGATCTGTAAGGCCGCCTATACCGGCAAGATCGGTGACGGTAAGATCTTCGTTTACGATCTGGCCCACGTCGTTCGTATCCGTACCGGTGAAACCGACGACGAAGCCATCTAGTTCCTGTCCACTGGCACCGCTGGTGGATAGACGTAACGATAGCCCCTTTCTAGAGACCCTCCAGGGTCTCTTTTTTTATGCGCTGCTATCGGGTGGTCGGAGCTAAAAACGGTTCACGACACCTTAGCGTGACTTGATGATGGCGCTTTTGGTAGGCCTCGAGCCTAGCTCGACGCCTACCTGCGTGATTTAGGTATCAGTGGGCATGATGGACCATAAAAAACCCCCGCAGGGCGGGGGTTCGGGGTCATGCGATGCGGCCGTTATTGGGCGGGCGCCGCCGCCGATGTCGGACTTGCGGCCGAGGTGGTCGCGGTGACCGGCGTGGTCGGCGCGGCGCCACTGGCCGGCAATGGGGTAGCGGCCGGGGTGGCACAGCTTTGCCCCACCATCTCCTTGGCGGCTTGCTGCGGCAGATACCAGCTATCGAGACCGGCTTGCATTTGATCCACGGCGGCTTGCGGGGTCAGGGTGCCAAGGATCACGCCTTGCGTGGTCTCCTTGAGCTGATCCGAGAAGCTTGGCGTACCGCGCGACAGGATTTGCGCACTGATCCGGATGGTGGAGTCGCAGCGGTCACGCCATGACATCATCGCCTGGGCAATCGGATCCTTCAGCTCGAAGAAGTGGTTGGAGAGCGAGAAGAAACCGGGCAGCGCATTGGAGTAGAGCTCGGCAAACTCAGCGCTCGACATCCACTCCAGCAGCACCTTGGCCGCTTCCTTGTTTGGGCTCTTGCTGTTGATGCCGATCCCCATGTCGGTGTGGTCGGTAAAGAAGCAGTTGTCCCCATTTTGTGCCACCGGCGGCGGGAAGACACCGTAATCGACCTTGCCGTTCAGCTGGCTGATGGCCCAGGAGCCGGCCGGCAGCACGGCCGCCTGGCCACTGGTAAACAGCTCGATGGCCTTGCCTTCGGTGACGTCGGCCGGGGCGGCGCCAGCATAATCGTGCCAGCGCGCCAGCTCTTCGAACACGCCACGATAGGCAGCATCGGTAAAGCGTGCCTTGCCGTCGATCAACGCGATGCGTCCATCTTCGCCCTTCCAGTAGTTGGGGCCGATATTCTGGTAACCGAGCTCGGAGACTACCCAGTTGTCATGGGCGGCGAGGGCCAGCGGCTGCACCTTGCCATCGGCCTTGAATTTGTCCAGCGCGGCAAAGAAAGCGTCACGAGTGTTGGGCACCTCCAGGCCGGCCTCCTTGAACAGGGTCTTGTTGTAGTAAAAACCCTGGATCACCGAGGCGACCGGCAGGCAGAAGCCCTGGGCGCCGGTATCGGTCTGCCAGGCTGCCTTGGCGAAGCTCGGGAAGTTCTCCATGCCCGGGAAGTCAGTCAGATCTTCCAGGTAGCCCTTCTTGAACAGGTTCAGCGAGGCATCGTACGGGCGGCAGGTGATCAGATCGCCGGCCTTGCCATCGGCCAGCAGTTGCTGCACCTGGGTGTCGTCGTCCGAGGAGGGGATCGTGTGCAGGCTGACCTTGATATCTGGATGTTTGGCGGCAAAGGCCGGCAGGATCTTCTCCTTCCACAGTGTGGCATCTTCCACACGCCAGGTTTCCAGTACCAGTTCACTGGCCACGGCAGGCAGGCTAAGCAGCGCGAACAGCGTAGCAATGAGGGATTTGTGCATCATGCGCTCCTGTTAAACCTTGAAACGGGCAATCAGTTCCTGCTGCTTGTTGGCCAAGGCCAGCAGGACATCGCTACTATCCGCCGAGGCGCGTGAGGCCGCTTCGGTATCGTGGGCCACTTCGGCAATCCCCTCGACATGACGGGCTACCCCTTGGCTGACCGAGATCTGTTCGCTCGCGGCATGGGCGACCTGATCGCTCATGTCTTTGATGGTCGACATGCGGGTGGCAATCGACGCCAGTGCGCTTTCTGCCTCACGGGTCATGGCGACACAATCACGGGTCTGGTCGTGGCTACGACCCATCACATCGACCACGCTCTGACTGGCGCTCTGCAGGTTATGGATCATCGACTGGATCTCTTCGGTCGACTGTTGGGTGCGGTTGGCAAGGGCGCGGACCTCATCGGCCACCACCGCAAACCCGCGACCGGCATCCCCGGCGCGTGCGGCTTCAATGGCCGCATTCAGCGCCAGCAGGTTGGTCTGTTCGGCAATACCCCGGATCACATCCAGAATGCTGCCGATGTTGGCGCTGTAGTTATCTAGTTCACGGGTGATCTCCACCGCTTGTTCAATCTGGGTCGCCAGCTGTTCGATATTCTCGCGATTGCTGACCACCAGTGAGCGGCTCTGGCCGACATCCTGATGGGCCTGATCGACTTCACTGCGCGAATGATCCGTGGTGCGGGCCACTTCCGAGGCGCTGACCTCCAGCTCGGCGATAGCGGCCGCCACTTGGTCGGTTTGGGCCTTCTGGTCCTGCACTCGCGCCATCGCTTGTTCACTGATCTGGCTGGTATGGCGGGTCTCACCGAGCAGATGCTCGGCACCGGAGCGGATCTCCTTGAGCAGCTGGTCGGTATTCTCGGCCAGTTGGTCAATCGAGCGCGACAGGGTGCCGAACTCATCCTGCTGACGGTAACCGACTCGGCGGGTCATATCGCCATCGGCCATCATGCTCAGCTCGCGACTGATCAACTGTAGTGGGCGCTGGATACTGCGGCGCGTGCTCCAGGCAATCAGCACGGCGGCGGCAGCGGAGATCAGGGCGACGGTGATGATCCAGAATACCGCCTGGTGGACGGCGCCACTGGCGACCTGCTTCTCACTGTCGACCATGGTGCTGGTCAGTTCACCGAAATGTTGCAGACTGGCCAGTGACTTGGCTGAGCTCGCATCCAGTTGGTTGCCGGCCTCGGTCAGTTGACGTTGCAACTGCTGGTTGGCGCGTAAGGTGGCGACCAGGCCGGTTTTGCCCAGCGCCTTCTCTTCGATACGAGCAATACTGGTACTGATGCGCTGTTTGACATCCTCCGGTACCTGGATCAGCTCCAGACGTTTGCGCGCGATTTCGATGTCTTTGGTGAGCGTCTGTTGCAGGGCATCCAGATCAGTGCTGCTGTCGGTACGCTGGATCTGGCGAATATCACGTGCCAGCCCGCTGGTGACCAGCTCGGCCTTGTTGTGCAGCGAACGCTTGCTGGCGGTGAACTGCAGCAGCAGGTCTGCGGCAGAGCGGAAGGCATCGCCTTGCAGCAGGAACTCCTTGCGCATGCTCTCCAGACTGGCCTCTTGGGATACTTCCTGCTCATGCAGTGTCATCAACTGCTCGGCGGTGGCAAACAGGCTATTACTCTCCTGACCCAGCGCACTCAGTGGTTGCTGATTATTGCCCAGCTCGAAGGTCGATAATTGTTTGAGCAGGTCGGCAAACTGCGATTTACCCTGGGTAAATCGCTGCCGGGCACTGGTCAGGTCATTGGCCTCCCATGAGGCGGAGTGTTGCCAGACCGCCTGGTTGGATTGCAGCAGGGCCTCCTGCAGGCGCGAGGCGGTGGCAGCCAGTGGGGTCGCTTGCTCGGTGACCCGTAGTAACTTGTCGTGGATCAGCGAGGTTTGCAAATAACTGATGCCGGCGAGCGCCAACAACAGTACCAGCAGGAGTGCGAATCCAGCCGTGATGCGCTGAACGATGGATAACGTCATCAGGATTCCCTTGGTTTAAGGTGGAGTACAACAGGCGCAGGAGTTCAGCCCCACGACAAAGCGGGGGTACTCCAGTGCTTACCAAACGACAGCCATTGCACAAAAGTGTAGCTGACAGCCTCTTCAGCCGCGCGCGAGGCCAGCATTTTATCGGCTCATTCGTCTGGTGATAGTGAATTTGATGTGAGATAAATCACTCTTTTGGCACGATTGTGCCACTTTCTGGTCAACGCTTGGGCGTCAAGCGTCACCAGTCGCCGTGGTCGGCGTATAGTGGTTTTTTATTTCACCAACAGGATAGGAGCCTGCCATGTTTGTTGCTCAGTCCGGTGTTTGCGCCGAACCCAATCTGCATGCCCTGTATTTGATGTTTGATGTGGTGGCTGGCCAAGAGCGTGACGTGCGTCAGGCGCTGGCCCACTTCCCTGAATTGTGTGCAGATTTGCAAACCGCATTTGCGGATGCCCGATTCTCCGGTCTGGTAGCGATTGGCGCACTGGCCTGGGATCGGCTCTATGCACAGCGTCCGCCCGAGTTGGTGGCGTTTCCAGTACCAGCATCGCGCAGCGGACAACCCGCGGCGACGCCGTTTGATCTGTTCTTCCAACTGCGAGCGGATCGCTATGATGTGCTGCATCTGGCGGCACAGCGGTTGATGGCGCGCCTGGCGGAACGGGTACAACTGCGCGAAGAGGTCCATGGCTTCCGTTATCTGGATTCGCGTGATTTGACCGGCTTTGTCGATGGCACCGAGAACCCGCAGGGCGATCACCGTCCTACGGTGGCGTTGGTTGGTGAGGGGCCGTTTGCCGGGGGCAGTTATCTGCATGTACAACGCTTTGTGCACAATATGGCGCATTGGCAACGCCTGTCGGTCCACGAGCAGGAGGATATCATTGGCCGTACGCGGCAGGACAATATCGAATATGCCTCGGTCGACAAGCCCCTGACCAGCCACATTCGCCGCGTCAACATCAAGGATGCGGCCGGTCGCGGCAAGGAGATCCTGCGTCAGTCGATGCCGTGGGGATCGCTCAATGAGCAGGGACTCTATTTCATCAGTTGTTGCCGGACGCCGCAGCACTTTACCGAGATGCTCGACAGCATGTATTGCGGCGATGGTCGCGGCCATTGCGATCATCTGCTGCGTTATACGCGCGCGGTCACCGGCGCGGCGTTCTTTGCGCCGTCGGCGACCTATCTGGCCAATGGTGGTCTGATGGAGGCCAGCGCATAAACTGTCGGATAATCTCTAAAAACCATGAGGCCGGCAAATTTGCCGGCCTCATGCTTATTCGGGTTCGGGGAGAGGGCGGGTTTAACCCGCGTGCTCAAACAGCTCGAGCACCGAATCGTACAGTTCATCAATGTCGGTTTCGGCGGTCGGGGTAATGAAGATGGTGTCATCCCCGGCAATCGTGCCGAGAATCCCTTCCGCCTTGCCCAGCGAGTCGAGCAGACGGGCAATCAGCTGGGCAGCGCCCGGGCTGGTATGGATCACCAGCAGGTAGCCGTTGTGGTCAACATCCAGCACCAGATTCTTCAGCGGACTGTTGATGGTCGGCACACCGAGTTCAACTGGCAGGCAGTAGACCATTTCCATCTTGGCATTACGCGTGCGCACTGCGCCAAAGCGGCTGAGCATGCGCGACACCTTGGACTGGTTGATGTTCTCGAAGCCCATCTCGTGGAGCGCTGTGACGATCTCGGCTTGAGAGCCAAAACGTTCTTCTCGCAGCAGCGCTTTGAAGGCCTTAATCAGTTGTTCCTGCTTTTCACCGGGTTTCATATGAGGAGTCATCAACAAGAAAAGTTATCGATATGGCGAAGATTCTGCATCCATATGCCATTTTTTTCAAGAAATAGCCGATTATTCTGCATAAGGATGCACAAAATTCTTGCATTGACCAGCTTCGGGAATAAAATCGGCGCAAAGTCTGGTATAGAAGGTCGACCTCCGTCATGGGAATTGAACTCAAAGGCATCTCCAAATCCTGGCATCAGCACCAGATACTGCGCAACATCGAGTATCGGTGTGAGTCCGGTGAAACCTTGGTGTTGCTCGGGCCCAGCGGTGCCGGCAAAAGCTCCCTGCTGCGACTGATGAACCTGCTCGACGTGCCGGATACCGGGACCTTGTCGATCGCCGGTGAGACGTTCACGTTTCCGGCGCAGGCCAACAGCAGTGACTATGCCCGTCGTACTCAGGCCTTGCGCCGCAAGGTCGGCATGGTGTTCCAGCAGTACCATCTGTGGCCCCATCTGAGCGTGCTCGATAATCTGCTTGAGGCGCCGGTCAAGGTGCTGGGCATGAACCGCAAAGAGGCCAGCGACAAGGCGGGTTATCTGTTGGCCCAGCTTAAACTGGCCGACAAGCGTGATGCCTGGCCGTTAAGCCTGTCTGGCGGGCAACAGCAGCGTGTGGCGATTGCCCGCGCGCTGATGATGGATCCGGAAGTCCTGCTGTTTGACGAACCGACCGCCGCGCTGGATCCGGAAATCACCAAAGAGGTGGCCGAGATCATCCGCAAACTGTCGGAGACCGGTATCACCCAGGTGGTGGTGACCCATGAGGTGGAGTTTGCCAAGCGTATTGCGACCCGTCTCATCTATCTGGAACAGGGTGAAATCGTCGAGACCGGCCCTGCCAGCCATTTTGAACATCCGCAGACCAGCCGGTTCGCGGAATTCCTGCAACATTGATGTTTCCATTCCAGGAAGGTTGAATATGAAAGCGATTACTGCTGTTGCCGCACTGGCGCTGAGCCTTGTTTCTGCCCAGGCGCTGGCTGCCGAGGTCAAGTTTGCCACCGAAGCGACCTACCCGCCGTTCGAATATATGAACGACAAGAACGAGTTTGCCGGCTTTGACGTCGAGCTGACCCATGCGGTCTGTGCTGCTGCCCAGCTGACCTGTACTTTCAGCAACCAGGCGTTTGATAGCCTGATCCCGAGCCTGAAGTTCCGTCGTTTTGATGCGGCCATCGCAGCGATGGACGTGACCGCTGAACGCGCCAAGCAGGTGGATTTCAGCGACATCTATTACAACAACTCGGCGGTGTTTGTGGCGGCTGACGGCAAGTTTGCCGATATTGCTGCGCTGACCGGCAAGAACATCGGTGTGCAGAACGGCACCTCCCACCAGTCCTACCTGCTCGAGCAGATGAAGGACAAGGCCAAGCCAGTGCCGTATGCCAGCTACCAGAATGCGCTGATGGACTTGACCAGCGGTCGTGTTGACGCCGTGTTCGCTGATACCGCCGTGGCGGCAGAGTGGATCAAGGCTCACCCGGGTTACAAGATGGTCGGCAAGCCGGTGACCGATACCAAGTACTTTGGTGCAGGCTTCGCGATTGCCGTTAATAAGGGTAACAAGACCCTGCTGGACAGCCTGAACAAGGGGCTGGCTGCGATCAAGGCTGACGGTTCCTACCAGAAGCTGTACGACAAGTATTTCGCCAAGTAATGGTCACACTGCTGCTTGATGCCGCCCTGATGACCCTGGGGCTGGCGCTGGTTTCCCTGGTCTGTGGACTCGTGTTGGCGCTGGCTTTCAGCGCCGCCGAGATGTCGCATTGGCGTCTGCTGCGCTGGCCGGTCTCGACCTTGACCACGCTGGTGCGCGGCCTGCCTGAGATCCTGGTCGTGCTGTTCATCTATTTCGGCACGTCCCAAGCGCTGTTCCTGCTCGGGGATGGTGTCAATGCAGTGTGTGCCGCCGCGGCGCCTGGCCAAAGCTGGTGCCAGGCCAACTGGGGCTATGTCGAGATGAGTCCGTTCTGGTGTGGCGTGGTGGCACTCTCCCTGCTGTTTGCCTCCTATGCCACCCAGACCCTGCGTGCCGCCCTCAAGGCAGTGCCCAAGGGACAGCGACAGGCGGCCCAGGCGCTCGGCTTGCCCGGCGCACTGACCTTTCGCCGCATCGTACTGCCACAAGCCTGGCGCCATGCGCTGCCAGGATTGGGTAACCAGTGGCTGGTGTTGCTGAAGGATACCGCGCTGGTTTCGCTGATTGGCGTCAACGATCTGATGCGTCAGTCGCAACTGGCGGTGGCCAGCCCGAGCAGCGGGCATGGTCCGTTTACCTGGTATGCCGTGGCAGCGGCTATCTATCTGGTGATTACCCTGATCACTGGTTGGTGGCTGGCCCGTCTGCGTGCGCGTTCGTTCCGCTATGGAGGCTGACCGTGAGTTATTTGCCTGAACTACTCGGCGGTCTGGCCACCACGTTGCAACTGACCGTCATGAGCCTGCTGCTGGGCGGCTGTCTGGCACTGCTGATGACCTGGATCCAGGACCGGCAGGTGCCGGTGTTGCGTCAGTGTGTCGAAGGGGTGCTGGTGTTCTTCACCGGTACGCCGCTCTTGGTACAGATCTTCCTGATTTACTATGGTCCGGCGCAGTTTGACTGGGTCAAGGCCAGCCCACTGTGGATCTTGCTGCGCGAGCCCTGGTTTTGTGCCGTGTTGGCGCTGGGCTTGAATACCGCGGCTTACTCCACTCGCCTGTTCAAGGGGGCACTGGATGCGGTGCCGAAAGGGGAAGTGCTGGCTTGCCAGGCGCTGGGCATGTCGGTGTGGCAGACGCTGAGTATCAAGCTGCGCCATGCCATGCGCCACGTGGTGCCGGCCTATTCCAACGAGGTGATTCTGGTGCTCAAGGGCAGCTCATTGGCCAGTACCATCACCATCATGGATATCATGGGGTTGGCACAGCGTCTGAATGCGCAGACCTATGACACGCTGGGGGTGTTCGGCATGGCCGGGGCGATTTACCTGACCATGAACGGCTCACTGACCTTGCTGTTCCGCTGGGTGGAGAAGCGTGCGCTGGCGTTTGCACCACACGAATAATTCCGCTGAAGATAACGCGCTACAGTAGCAGATCATGCTGTCTGTCGGTGTCGCCATCATCACGAAACAAGGAGCCGCAAGGCTCCTTTTTTTGTTGCGCGAATGTAACCTGACTGTAGGGCGGATGTTATGTCCTGCAGCTCACACTTCCACCACCTGAGACTGGCACTCCGGGGACTTTGCTCTATGTTGAATAGATACCTTGTACCCGAAAAATAATAACGGAGCTGCCTATGAGACTTGCCGTGTTAGGTGCAGCCGGTGGGATTGGTCAACCACTGTCGCTGTTACTGAAAACCCAGCTGCCACCTGGCTTTGAGCTGTCGTTGTATGATTTGGCCCCGGTGACCCCCGGGGTGGCGGTGGATTTAAGTCATATTCCTACCGACGTACTGGTAAAGGGATTTTCCGGTGAAGACCCGACCCCGGCCTTGGAAGGCGCCGATGTGGTCATCATTCCGGCCGGTGTTGCCCGTAAACCGGGGATGGACCGTTCGGATCTGTTCAACTTCAATGCCCGGGTGATCAAGGGGCTGGTCGAGCACTGTGCGCGGACCTGCCCGAACGCCATGCTGGCGATTATCACCAATCCGGTGAACACCATGATTCCGCTGGCCGCTGAAGTGCTGAAAAAGGCCGGTGTCTACAATCCGCGCAAGTTGTTCGGGGTGACCACCTTGGATGTCCTCCGTGCCGAAACCTTTGTCGCCCAGGCGATGAAGTGTCGTGCCGGGTCATTGACCGTACCGGTCATCGGCGGCCATAGCGGCGAGACCATACTGCCGCTGTTCTCGCAGGTGGTCGGCCAGCACTTTACCCATGACGAACTGCTGCAGATGACCCGTCATGTACAGAATGCCGGCACCGATGTGGTCAATGCCAAGGCAGGCGGCGGCTCGGCGACCCTGGCGATGGCCCAGGCCGGTCTGCGTTTCTGTCTGTCGCTGGTCAAGGCGCGACAAGGCCAACCGGGGATTGTCGAGTATGCGTATGTGGAAGGGGGGAGTCCGCATGCCAGCTTCTTTGCCCAGGCGGTCCGTCTCGGGGCTGAGGGTATTGAAGAGGTGATGGAGTACGGCAGTCTGAGTGCGCTGGAGCATGAAGAGCTGGAAAGCATGCTGCCGACCCTGCGTAGCGAGATCCAACTGGGGGTGGATTTTATCCGCAATAGTTAGGTTGTCCCGCGCCGCGTTCCGGTGATAAGGCCTGCCGTGTGGCGGGCCTTGTTGTATTCCGATCGCAGTAGCCTCAAGTTCTGTGCGGTGTGGCCGATATGCCAAGCAGGAGGCGCCTATGAGACGATGGATTTTGCTGCTGGGTCTATTGACCGGCCCGGTATCGGCGGCGGGCGCAACCACGCCGACCTCGCCGGATACGATTTACGAACCGACGCCGAATATTTTTGCGCCGCAGAGTGGGCAGGCCAAACCGCAGGCCGTTGGTCAGGGGGCCACGGCCCAGCCGGTCGTGGCTGCTACCAAGACGGTCACGCCGGCTGCGACAACGGCCCCCCAAGCCGCAGCGACGCCTGCGCGGCGCGGGAGTGTCCTTACCCCGGCGCAACAGGCCTCAGCTCAGGCCGCCAGTGCGGCAGTGACCACCTTGTCTGCCACCGCGAAGGTGCCGGATGAGCCGACCCTGCAACTGTATACCCAGGATGAATTGTTGAGCTGGATTGCCGCGCACACCCACTTGCAGCGGGTGAAGAGCGATCAATGCCAGCTGACACCGGATATCGAGGCACGCGCGCGGGTGATGCAGTTGCCCTCTTACGAGTTTCTATGGGCAGATATGTTGATCACCGGTACCTGTGTGCCGGCCAATCCAGTGCAGGGGATCGACTACTTGTGGATGGCGGCGCAGCAGGGGATGCCTGCCGCCTTGCTGCGTCTGGCTACCTATTACGATAAAGGACGTTTCGTGCAGCAAGACACGGCCAAGGCGGTGGTGTTGATGCACGAGGCGGCGGCACTAGGCTATCTGGAGGCCCAGATGGGCTGGGTTGAGATGCTTAACCGTGGGCGCGGCAGCCCGCTGGATTATGAAGAGGCTTATAGCTGGCTACATCACTCGGTGATTGCCGATGACAAGACGCATGCCCGGGCGACCCGGCTATTGCGCGACCTGGCGCGGCGGATGCCACCCGGTGTGGTACAGCAGGCCAAGCGCTATGCACTCAACTGACAGTGGGCGCCGTGGGTTAGACCCGATGGCCGCCGAATGCGACCATCGGGTGTGCCAGGATCAGGATGACTTGGTTTTATGTGCGGTGGCCGGCATGGCACGGACCCGTGCCAGTTTGACCATATTGTTGTCGACCGACTCGATGGCAATGTGGTACTGGCCAATAGTCAGCGTAGCGCCGCTACAGGGCAAATCTTCCAGATATTCCAGGATCAGGCCATTGAGCGTTCGCGGTCCGTCGGTGGCCAGATTCCAGTCCAGCTCCTTGTTGATTTCGCGCAGGTTAGTGGCGCCGTCAATCAGATAGCTACCATCGGCCTGTAGGCGGATCTCCTCATGCGGGCTCGGCGCCAGGCTGGTGGTAAAGTCGCCGACAATCTCTTCCAGAATATCATCCAGCGTGATCAAACCGCGGATATCCCCGTACTCGTCCACCACCAGACCGATACGCTCCTTGTTCCGGCGGAACTTGATCAGCTGGGTCAACAGCGGCGTCCCCTCCGGCACGAAATAGAGCTCGTTGACCGCGCGTAGCAGCGACTCCTTGGTGAACTGTTCACGGGTGAGTAGTCGCAGCGCATCACGCACATGAATAAAGCCGACCGCATCATCCAGGGTATCGCGATAGAGCAGCACCTTGGTGTGTGGCGTGTGGGTCAATTGGCGCTGGATGGTTTTCCAGTCGTCATTGATGTTAATGGCATACAGATCGGCGCGCGGCACCATGATCTCTTCCACCGAGACATGCTCGAGTTCCAGCACCCCCATCAGCATCTCCTGATGGTTGCGCGGGAGCAGTGTCGAGGAGTCATTCAGTACGGTGCGCAGTTCGTCACTGCTGAGCGCCTCGTCGCCCTTGCGTACCGGCACGCCGGTCAGTTCGAGAATCCCGTTGGCAATAAAGTTGATAAACCAGATCACCGGATAGAAGGGCACCATCAATAGCTTGAGGATGATCGACGCCGGAAAGGCCACCCGCTCCGGCTTGATGGCCGCCAGCGTTTTCGGTGTCACCTCAGAGAAGATCAGAATCGCGAAGGTCAGGATGGTGGTTGAAATCAGGACCCCATACTCGCCAAACAGGCGGATGGCGAGCAGGGTGGCAATTGACGAGGCCAGAATATTGACCAGGTTATTGCCGAACAGGATCAGCCCAAGCAGTCGGTCTGGACGTTGTAACAGGCGCTCGACCCGCATTGCGCCGCGATGGCGGTTCTTCGCCATATGCCGCAGTTTGTAACGATTGAGCGACATCATGCCGGTTTCGGCTGCCGAGAAGAAGGCGGAGATCAGCAGCATCAGAAACAGCACGAGCAGCAGGGTCTGGGTTGAAATGGCATCCACCGGAGAACATCCTCATCTACACGCCAGCAGGGCGTCTCAACCGGGAAAAACCTCGTTGAGGAAACGACTGCCAAAATAGGCCAGTACCAGCAGCAGACTACCGGCCAGGCTCAAACCAATCAGAATTCGGCCGCGCCAGCCCAGACGGGCATGACCCCACAACAGTGCGGCATATACCAGCCAGGCCACCATGGTGAGTACGGCTTTCAGACGTTGCTCAGGGGCAAACATCTCCTGGAAGAAAAACAGCATGCCAATGGCAATCGACACCGTCAGCAACCCCAGCCCGACCTGGATCAACTGGAACACCCGGCGCTCCACCGTCAGCAGGGGCGGTAACCCGGGCAGGCTCAGACGTTTGCGGACCTTCAAATGATGCTGCAGGCCGGCCAGCAACAGGCTGAACAGACTGGCCATCATCAACAGGGCAAACGCCAGCAGGGCAAAGGCGATATGCAACATCAGTTCAGGACGTTGCTCAAGATGGATCAGGTAGCGACTAGGCAGTAACCCGCTGGCCAGCTGTAGCAGGGCAGCAAAGCCGTAGACCGCCGGAAGCAGGATCCAGGCATTCAACCGACGGGCGCCTAACGTCATCAGGATGCCGGTTAATAACCCCACCGCCGAGGCGACATTCAGCAGGGTCAGGTTTTGTCCCGGCCCCAGCGTCAGTATCTCGTCCGCCAGCGTCGCGCCGTGCAGCGCCAGCGCTGACCAGGCCAATGCCGCCAGCAGCGAGGCCGGCCGTTCACCGTCCAGCACTTGGCGTATTGCCACCAGGCTGGCGAGCAGATACAGGATCAGGGAAAGGAGTGCCGGAATGACCATGTTAATGTATTGAATTACCAGTCTTTAGCCGAGAGGATCAGAGTATATCCCGCTCTGGTCGCTGCTGCCAGCAAGGGCTTAGGTTCTGCCGTCATTCTGCGCTATACTGCCGCCCAGTTCGCCATAGAGTTGAAATGGTCATGTTTGAGAATCTCACTGAACGTCTTTCGAAGACATTGCGCAATGTCAGTGGCCGTGGCCGACTGACCGAAGAGAACATTCGCGACACCTTGCGCGAGGTGCGTATGGCGCTGCTGGAGGCCGACGTAGCCCTGCCAGTGGTCAAGGAATTCGTCAACCGCGTTAAAGAGCGCGCGGTGGGCCAGGAAGTCAGCAAGAGTCTGAGCCCGGGCCAGGCCTTTATCAAGATCGTGCAGGCTGAACTGGTCAGCGTGATGGGTGAAGCCAACGAGTCACTGAATCTGGCGGCGCAACCGCCAGCGGTGCTGTTGATGGCGGGTCTGCAGGGGGCAGGTAAAACCACCTCGGTGGCCAAGCTGGCGCGTTTCCTCAAAGAGCGCCAGAAGAAGAAAGTGCTGGTGGTCAGTGCCGACGTCTATCGTCCGGCGGCGATCCGCCAGTTGGAAACCCTGGCCCACGATATCGGGGTGGAGTGGTTCCCGAGCTCGGCGGATCAGGATCCACTGGCGATTGCCGATGCGGCGATCACCCATGCCCGTCGTCAGTTTTTCGATGTATTGATTGTCGATACCGCCGGTCGTTTGCATATCGACGGCGAAATGATGGACGAAATCAAGGCGCTGCATCAGCACGTCAAACCGGTTGAAACCCTGTTTGTGGTCGATGCGATGACCGGTCAGGATGCCGCCAATACCGCGCGCGCCTTCAGTGAGGCCCTACCGCTGACCGGGGTGATCCTGACCAAGGCGGACGGTGATGCGCGTGGCGGGGCCGCCTTGTCGGTGCGCCACATCACCGGCAAGCCGATCAAGTTCTTGGGGATGGGTGAAAAGACCGATGCCCTCGAGCCGTTCCATCCGGATCGCGTTGCGTCGCGTATCCTCGGCATGGGCGACATGCTGTCGCTGATCGAGGAGATGGAACGCAAGGTTGATAAAGAAAAGGCGACCAAGCTGGCGCAGAAGGTCCAGAAGGGCAAAGGCTTTGATCTGGAAGACTTCCGTGAGCAGTTGGCGCAGATGCGCAACATGGGCGGCATGATGGGCATGCTCGACAAGTTGCCGGGTGTCGGCAACCTGCCGGATGACGTCAAAGGCAAGATGGATGATCGCATCATCCATCGCATGGAGGCGATCATCAGTTCGATGACCCCGGCCGAGCGGCGGAATCCAGACCTGATCAAAGGCTCGCGCAAGCGCCGTATTGCCGCGGGCTCCGGGGTCGAGATCCAGGAGGTCAACCGCCTGCTCAAGCAGTTTGACCAGATGCAGCGCATGATGAAAAAGATGTCGGGCAAGGGCGGGCTGCGCAAGCTGATGGGCAGCATGAAAGGCATGATGCCACCAGGCGGTTTTGGTCGCGGTCCGTTCTGATGTCGAACAGGGGGAGGCGGCTGACTGTTTCCCCTGAGCCAGTGCGGCGGAAAAAGCGCCGTGTTTGGTTGCAATTGCCGCGGATGTGAGTAAAATTGCGCGGCTTATTTTAAGCTGGGGTTCGTGTTTACGCGAACCTTGTTCATTTCAAGTTAATGAGGACGATATGGTAACCATTCGTTTGCAACGTGGTGGCGCTAAGAAGCGTCCGTTCTACCAGGTAGTGGTCGCGGATTCCCGCTGTGCTCGTGATGGCCGTTTCATCGAGCGCGTTGGTTTCTTCAACCCGCTGGCTTCTGGCAACGCAGAAAAGCTGAATCTGGATCTGGCTCGTGTCCAGCACTGGATTGGTCAGGGCGCTAACGTGTCTGATCGCGTCGCCAAGCTGATCAAGGATGCCACTCCGGCTGCCTGATTATTCGAATTCCGCGGAGAGTAAAGGGTGGAAAAACCTGTATTGGTTGGTCGCTTCGGCGCCGTCTACGGCATCAAGGGCTGGCTGAAGGTCAACTCCTTCACCGATGATGCGGAAAGTATATTCGAATACAGCCCCTGGCTGATTCTTCAGCATGGGGAGTGGCGAGAAATCCGGGTATCCGGGTGGAGACGTCACAACAACGGGCTAATTTGCAAGCTGGACCAAGTGGACCTGCGTGAAGAGGCCCAGGCATTGACCGGTGTCGATATTGCCATCATGCCGGGTGCACTGCCCAATCTGCCGGAAGGGGAATACTACTGGCGCGACCTGATGGGTTGCCAGGTAGCCAACCTGAAGGGCTATCAGATGGGTGAAGTGACCGAAATGATGGAGACCGGCTCCAACGATGTGTTGGTGGTCAAGGCCAAAGTAAATGATGCCTATGGGATGAAGGAGCGTTTGATTCCTTTCATCGAGGGACAGGTGGTCAAGAAGATCGACCTGGCTGCCCGAACCATAGAAGTCGATTGGGATCCGGATTTTTAAGTACATTCCTGGGTCGGCGTTAACCGGAGGTTCCTATGTGGATTGGGGTGATTAGCCTCTTCCCGGAGATGTTCCGCGCCATTACCGACTTTGGAGTGACAGGCCGGGCTACCCGACAGGGTTTGCTGCAGGTGCAGTGCTGGAATCCGCGGGATTTCACCCACGACAAGCATCGTACGGTTGATGATCGACCGTATGGTGGTGGGCCAGGAATGCTGATGATGGTCCAGCCGTTACGCGATGCCATTGCGGCGGCGCGGCAGGCTGCAGGGGTCGGTGCGAAAGTGATCTATCTTTCGCCGCAAGGTCGAACGCTGACCCAACAAGGGGTCGCGGAGCTCGCCCAACACCAGAAGCTGATTCTGGTGGCGGGACGGTACGAAGGTATCGACGAGCGGGTCATTCAGGCTGACATCGATGAAGAGTGGTCAGTCGGTGACTATGTGTTGAGCGGTGGCGAATTGCCCGCCATGATCCTGGTTGATGCGGTTTCGCGTCTGGTGCCAGGGGTGTTGGGCGATATGGCCAGTGCCGAGGAAGACTCCTTTTCCGGAGGCTTGCTGGATCACCCGCACTACACACGGCCTGAGGTGTTAGATGGCATGACAGTACCGGATGTCCTGTTGAGTGGTCGACATGAAGATGTGCGCCAGTGGCGGCTAAAGCAAGCACTGGGGCGGACCTGGCAACGAAGACCGGAACTATTAAGCAACCTAGCTCTGACTGACGAGCAAGAACACCTTCTTGCCGAGTATGTCCGCGAACATCGTGGCGGCCAACAGTAGAGTTTTCAGTTTATCCTAGGTAGGACGAGACATTATGAGCAAGATTATCCAGCAACTCGAACAGGAACAGCTGCGTACCGATATCCCGGAATTTGCCCCGGGCGACACCGTGCGTGTCCAGGTACGTGTTAAGGAAGGCGGCAAGGAACGTCTGCAGGCTTTCGAAGGCGTTGTTATCGCCAAGCGTAACCGCGGTCTGCACTCTGCGTTCACCGTACGTAAGATCTCCAACGGCGAAGGCGTTGAGCGTGTATTCCAGACTCACAGCCCGATGATCGCCAGTGTTGAACTGAAGCGTCGTGGTGATGTACGTCGTGCCAAGCTGTACTATCTGCGCAACCTGACCGGTAAGGCTGCCCGTATTCGCGAAAAGCTCAACTGAGTTTTACGCTGATCAGAAAAAAGGCTCGCAATGGCGAGCCTTTTTTTATTGCGCCAGCCCGCCATCAGCGCGCCGGATCATGCGGTTCAGGCGTTAACGGAGATCACCGAATTGTCGCCACCGAATGGATTGCTGGTATACCCCTCAGCCTCCCAGTCGTTGTCGAACTTTTCGCTGCCATCGTTCATGACCATCCGGTAACGGTATTGGTAGGACGACTGCTCGTTGGTCGGCACCTTGACCGTGCCACGGAATGCACCCGTCTTGAGCTTCTTCAACTCAACAGGCTCCCAGTCAGCAAACTCTCCCAATAAATATACCTGGCTAGCCTCTTCGGCCGCTTCCTTGCTCACCTCAAACGTCACCTGGACTTCAGGCTTGGTTTTGAGGAATTTTTTGGTTACAGGCATGTGGACTCCTCGATACTACTGTTTCTAGTGTGTTGCCAGTGAAAAGGCCGAGTGGGCCTCTGTTGAGTATCATAGTAAATGAAACACTGTTCTCTTGTGTTTGGACCGGAAAGCTGTGAAGCGGTGCACAGTTTTTCAGCAGTCCAGACCAAACTTACTGGCCAGCAGGGCAGCTGTAAAGCGTGGTCGCAAATAAAACCCGCGCGGTCGGGTCTGGATCAATTGGCCCTCCTGGCCAATCGCCGGGGTGAGTACCCGGCCATTGGCGGCCTTGGGGCGTAGTTGTAACACCTGGCCGTGATGGGCACTGATATGCTCGATCTGGCCTCCGGCTATCAGCTCCATCAACTCTTCCCAGTCTTGGCGTAGCAACTGTTCCTCCTGTGACGAGGGGCGCCACAAGAAGGGGGTGCCTAACTGGCGTTCAGCCAGCGGACAGTGACGCGCAGCCAGTACCGGCACCCACAGCACGCAACTCAGCTTGTTGCAGACATTGCTGTGTGGCCAGTCGAGGCCGGTAATACCGGTCAGCGGCGCAACACAGACAAAGGTGCTCTCCAGCGGTCGTCCCTGTTGATCGATGGGCAGGGTCTTGAGCTCAATCCCCAATTCCGGGAAGTCCTGCTCCGGTTTGCTCCCCGCGCTGGCACCCAGATGCCATTCCAGCAGTTGACCGACCCAGCCTTTGGCGCGACGCAGATCTTGCGGTACCCGGATCCCGGCCTGCAGGGCCAGCTCACCAAGGGTGG
>JAYROM010000103.1:0-2546 GCA_041911695.1 Aeromonadaceae bacterium | reverse complement strand
GATGACGCTACGTTAATCCGCCCAACAAAAGAATAAAAATGTGGTTATTCAATTGGATAGACCTTGGTAAGACGCAATGGCGCAGCGTATTGCGCCGCAGGCTGGCTACGACTGCGGTCGTGGATAACCGGCGTGGTTGGTGACCCGATAGTCGCGCGCGGATGTCGTGTGCTATCCGTCACTGTCGGGAATGCTACAAAGATAACTTATTAAAAATCAGATAATTAAAGTTGGTTTGTCGTTTGCAATGTCTTGAGCAGCAAGCATTCATCGCAAGAAACAGCGCTCAAGGGCAGTAACCAGTGGCACCGTTCGCCGGTGCACAGGGAGGCATTATGAAAGGAAACGACATCGCGGCTTTGATGGACGAGCCAGCATGCCAGCACAACAGTAAGGCCAAATCCGGCTGTAGTGCGCCCAAGCCGGGGGCGACCGCCGGTGGCTGTGCCTTCGACGGCGCACAAATTACCTTGTTGCCGATTGCCGACGTGGCCCATGTGGTGCACGGGCCAATCGGTTGTGCCGGCAGCTCGTGGGACAACCGCGGTACCCACAGCTCCGGCCCGCAGCTGTTCCGGCTAGGTTTTACCACCGATTTGAGCGAGCAGGACGTGATCATGGGCAAGGGCGAACGCCGCCTGTTCCATGGCATCCGCCAGCTGGTCGAGCGTTATCACCCCGCGGCGGTGTTCGTTTACAACACCTGCGTACCGGCGATGGAAGGCGACGATATCGAGGCGATCTGCCGCTTGACCGCCGACAAACTGGGGCTGCCGGTGATAGGGGTGGATGCCGCCGGTTTCTACGGCAGCAAGAACCTCGGTAACCGCATCGCCGGCGAGGTGATGGTCGATAAGGTGGTCGGCGGTCGCGAACCGGCGCCGTGGCCGGCCGATGCGCCCATTCCGGCGGATAAGGGCCACAGCATCGGCCTGATTGGCGAATTCAATATCGCTGGCGAGTTCTGGAATGTGCTGCCGCTGCTCGACGAACTCGGGGTGCGCGTGCTGTGTACCCTGTCTGGTGATGCGCGCTTTGCCGAGGTACAGACCCTGCATCGCAGTGAGCTGAATATGCTGGTCTGCTCGCGGGCCTTGATCAACGTGGCGCGCAAGCTGGAAGAGCGCTTCGGCACACCGTGGTTTGAAGGCAGTTTCTATGGCGTGCGCGATATGTCTGCCTCGTTACGCCAAATTGCCATGATGCTCGGTGATGCCGATTTGGCGCTGCGTACCGAGGCACTGATTGCGCGTGAAGAGGCGCGGGTTGAACAGCAGTTGGCCGCCTATCGTAGCCGGCTGCAGGGCAAGCGCGTGCTGTTGTATACCGGCGGAGTCAAGTCCTGGTCGGTGGTCTCGGCGCTGCAGGATCTGGGGATGGAGGTGGTGGCCACCGGCACCCGCAAGTCGACCGAAGAGGACAAGGCGCGGATCCGCGCACTGATGGGTGAGGACGCGGTGATGCTCGACGAGGGCAACCCGCGCATGCTGCTGGATACCGTCTACCAGTACAAGGCGGATCTGATGATCGCCGGCGGGCGCAACATGTTTACTGCCTACAAGGCGCGGCTGCCGTTTATGGATGTCAACCAGGAGCGCGAGCATGCCTTCGCCGGTTATGACGGTATGGTCGAGCTGGCGCGGCAGATCTGTCTGACGCTGGAAAGTCCGATCTGGGCCCAGGCACGCAGTCGTGCACCGTGGCAGCAGGTCACCACCGGTGTGAACGGAGGTTAACATGGCCCTGATCCTGAAAAACAGCAAACCGATGGCCACCCGGCCGGTGAAGAGCGGCCAGCCGCTGGGGGCGATTCTGGCCAGTCTCGGCCTCGAGCGTTGCATTCCGCTGATTCATGGCGCGCAAGGTTGCAGTGCCTTCGCCAAGGTGTTTTTTATCCAGCATTTTCATGAGCCGATCCCGCTGCAGTCCACTGCCATGGACCCCATCGCCACCATCATGGGCTCGGATGACAACATTGTGCAGGCGTTGAGTACCCTGTGCGAACGCAGCCAGCCACGGCTGATCACGCTGATGAGTTCCGGCCTCGCCGAGGCGCAGGGGGCGGATCTGACCCGTGCGATCAAGACTTTCCGCCGCCAGTATCCGCGCTTTGAGCGGGTGGAGATTGTCCACCTCAATACCCCGGATTTTTACGGCTCGCTGGAGAACGGCTACGCCACGCTGGTGGAGAGCTTGATCAGCCAGCTGGTGCCGGAGCAGGCGGTGCGCGCCATCCGTCGCAAGCGGGTCAACCTGCTGCTTAGCCATATGCTCACCCCGGGCGATGTCGAGCTGGTCCGCAGCTATGTTGAAGCATTTGGCCTGCAGCCGGTGCTGGTGCCGGATCTGTCGCGCTCGATGGATGGCCATCTGGCGCGCGGCGACTACCTGTCGGTGTCGCAGGGCGGCAGCGATGTGCTGGCCGTTCGTCAGCTTGGGCAGAGTCTGGCCACCCTGGTGATTGGCCCGTCGCTGCAGCGTGCCGGCCAGCTGCTCGAAGCGCGCAGTGGCGTCGAGACCCATCAATTCCCGCATCTGATGACGCT
>JAYROM010000102.1:0-7219 GCA_041911695.1 Aeromonadaceae bacterium | reverse complement strand
GCTGCTGCCAAGCCGGTCGCTCCCCGCCCACAGGCGCCCAAGGCACCGGCGTTGACCGATGAGCAGCGTCGCCTGCAAGCGCTGGAGCGCGAGATGGAGGCCATCGAAAATGATGAGCGCCTGAACCTGCTGCTGGATCGTCTGGATGAGGGCGAGACCCTGAGCGCCGCTGACCAACAGTGGCTGGATGCGCAGCTGGCGCGTCATCAGGTGCTGGCTGAAGAGCTCGGTATCGAAAACGACGATGAGGAGAGCACGATGTCCGCGCCGGACGACCTGCTGCAGCGCTTCATTGATGACGATTTTGATCCGCGCGAGCTGGATCCGGGTAGTCATCGTTAATTCTATTCTGTTGTCCGGTCAGTGGTCCGGGGAGGTTGTGCGTGCAGTATGAACAGGTCGTATGGGATGAGGCGCTCATCCAGAAGTACAACTACAGCGGTCCCCGCTATACCTCCTATCCGACAGCGCTGGAGTTCAGTGAGGCATTTAGCCGTCAGGATTTCCTGACCGCGGCGGCCGCCTATCCGGCGCGGCCGTTGTCGCTGTACGTGCATATTCCGTTCTGTCATCAGCTTTGCTACTACTGCGCCTGCAACAAGATTGTCACCCGTCAGCACCAGAAGGCGACGGAATATCTGACCTATCTGGAGCGCGAGATGGCGCAGCAGTCGGCGCTGTTCGCCGGACGTCAGGTGACGCAGTTGCATTGGGGCGGCGGTACGCCAACCTATCTGCATGCCGACGAGATCCGCCAGTTGATGGGGATGCTGCGTCGTTACTTTGATCTGGCGGCAGAGGGCGAGTTCAGTATTGAAGTCGACCCGCGCGAGATTGATCTGTCGATGTTGGATGTGTTGCGCGAGGTGGGTTTCAACCGGCTGAGCATCGGGGTGCAGGATTTCAACCTGGAGGTGCAGCAGGCGGTCAATCGGGTACAGGATAACGACTTTATCCGTGCGCTGGTGGTGCGTGCCCGCGAGCTGGGTTTCCGCTCTACCAATCTGGATCTGATCTACGGCCTGCCGCGCCAGACCCGGGAGAGCTTCCGCCATACCCTGGCGCAGGTGGCCGCTATGCGTCCGGATCGGCTGTCGGTGTTCAACTATGCCCACCTGCCGGCGCGTTTTGCCGGCCAGCACAAGATCCAGGAGGCGTGGCTACCGTCGGCGACCGACAAGTTGGCCATGCTGCAGGAGAGCATTGCTTTCCTCACCGCACAGGGCTACCAGTATATCGGCATGGATCACTTCGCCCTGCCGGAGGACGAGCTGGCGGTGGCGCAGCGCGCCGGGGTGTTGCATCGCAATTTCCAGGGTTATACCACCCAGGGCGATTGTGATCTGCTTGGCCTCGGCGTGTCGTCGATCAGCATGCTGGGTGATGCCTATGCGCAGAACGAGAAAGAGTTGCGCGCCTACTATGCTGCGGTCACCGCGCGCGGTGAGGCGTTGGCCAAGGGGTGCCGGCTGGATGCCGACGATCTGCTGCGCCGCGAGGTGATCAAGCAGCTGATCTGCAACTTTACCCTGGATATGACACAGATCGAGGCTGCCTATGGCCTGGTGTTTGCCGACTATTTTGCCCAGGATCTGCAACTGCTGCAGACCTTTGTCGAGGATGGCCTGGTCGCCCGTAGTGCGACGCACCTGCAGGTGACGCCGCGTGGCCGGTTGCTGATCCGCAATATCTGTATGTGCTTTGACCGTTATTTGCGTGATCGGGCTCGCCAGCAACAGTTCTCGCGAGTGATCTAAAGCGAATCACTGGATGACGACAGCGAGGGCGTCCCTGGGGCGCCCTCGCTGTTTCTGTTCTCGGGCGCCGGTGGCGTATCTGGTCTGCTTGCCCGTTCGCACCGCATTGAGCGGGTTACGCCTGTTTTCACTAGAATAAAATTCTGCTTTAGTTCAAATAATTGAACACCATCCCTACTAAATAACCTAATTTGTGGTTCTTGCTCTCAAAAATCCGCCATTTTTTGGTGTGCAATTTTGGTGAGAAATCATGCGTTATCGTGCAGGATTTTCGTGCATATCTGTGCTTTGCTTTTAAATGTTCAGTCAAATCAATGTGTTGTGATGATGGCATATAATTTGCCATATATCGGTCACGGGGTGGAGAAAGACACTGGTGATGTCGCAAAAAACCAGTGATTAACACCTTAATTTGGCACCTTGTGCCACGCTTTATTCATGATGTTGAACTGTACGAGCTGCGAAGCTGCGATAAGGAGAATGCAATGATTGTTGGCGTACCTAAGGAAATCAAAGTCCGTGAATACCGTGTGGGTCTGGCCCCGGCCAGCGTGCGCGAATTGACCGAACGTGGCCACCAGGTGCTGGTTGAGCAGTCTGCGGGCCTCGGCATCGGGGTCAGTGACGCCGACTATCAGGCGGTCGGTGCCGAGGTGGTGGCTACCGCCGCCGAGGTGTTTGCGCGCAGTGAGATGATCGTCAAGGTCAAGGAGCCGCAACTGGCTGAGTGTGCCATGCTGCGTCCGGGCCAACTGCTGTTTACCTACCTGCATCTGGCGCCGGACCCCGAGCAGGCTGAGGCGCTGCAGCGCAGTGGTGCAACCTGTGTGGCGTACGAAACCGTCACTTCGCCGTCTGGTGCACTGCCGCTCCTGGCGCCGATGTCGGAAGTGGCCGGGCGGATGGCAATCCAGGCGGGTGCCTATTTCCTGGAGAAGCCGCACGGTGGCCTCGGCGTCCTGCTGGGTGGGGTACCGGGTGTGGCGCCGGCCAAGGTGGTGATTCTGGGTGGTGGGGTGGTCGGGTCACATGCCGCCATGATCGCTGTCGGCATGGGCGCCGAGGTGTGGGTGCTGGATCGCAATGTGGATGTCCTGCGCGGCCTGTGGAAGCAGTATGGCAGTGCCATCAACACCCAATACGCCACCCGCGATGCGGTCGAGCAGCACTGCCTGAGTGCCGATCTGGTGATCGGTGGCGTGCTGGTGCCAGGCGCCTCGGCACCGAAACTGCTAACCCGTGCCATGGTCGGCAAGATGAAGGCCGGCAGCGTGGTGGTTGATGTGGCCATTGATCAGGGCGGTTGCTTTGAGACCTCGTATGCCACTACTCACGATGATCCGGTCTATTTGGTGGATGAGGTCATTCACTACTGTGTCGCCAATATGCCGGGCGCGGTGCCGCGTACCTCGACCTTTGCGCTGAACAATGCCACCTTGCCGTTTGTGCTCGCGCTGGCCGAGCATGGTGAGGAGGCGCTGCGGCGTGACCCGCACCTGCGCAACGGCCTGAACGTCTACCGTGGCCATATCACCCATGCCGGGGTGGCGGCCTCGCTGGATAAGGCTTATCTGCCGGCAGAGCAGGCACTTGGCTAAGGTTACTCTGGTTAGGATGGGGTTTAAAAAACCATTCTGCATGTGACTTGGTTCACGCCTCGATCCGGGAGTAGACTACACGGGCCCGTGCGCATCCGCGTGACGGGCCCGAATTCTCGATGAGGAGCGATCCAATATGAACAAGCAACTCGGCGTTTTGGCCTTGGGGACACTCCTGGCGCTGACAGGTTGTGCCAATGGCGATATGTATTCCGGTGATGTCTATAGCGCTCAGCAAGCCAAAACCGTACAGACCGTTTCCTACGGGACTCTGACCTCGGTGCGTCCAGTGAAGATTCAGGAACAGGATAATGGCACCATGGGGACGCTGGCGGGCGGTGTGCTCGGCGGTGTGTTGGCGCATGGTCTGGGTGGTGGTAGCGGTAAGCAGATGGCCACGGTCGCTGGCGCCTTGGGTGGCGCGGTAGCCGGTAAGGCGATCGGCGACAAGATGGGACAGGTCGATGGTGCGGAGCTGGAAATCCGCAAGGAAAACGGCGACACCATCGTGGTGGTGCAGAAGGCCAGCCCGACCTATGTGCCGGGTAGCCGCGTGCGTATCGTCCAGTCCGGTAGCAAGACCACGGTCTCGGTGACCAACTGATTGCCTGACGGCTGTGGTGCGATCAGCGCGACAGCCACACAGGACAGCGCGACAGAATGTGTAGACCAACAGGGCGCCTTCGGGCGCCCTGTTGCGTTCAGGTGGCAGTGATCAGGCGCGGTCTGCGGCGCGCTGACAGAGGGCCTGGCGTTCGCTGTCGTCGAGGAAGGCGATACGCAGACTGTTCTCCTGCAACTGGCGGGTATCGGCAGCAGACAGGCCGGCCGCCGGGGCGGCGACGTTAAACTCGTGTGGCAGGTCGATACCCTCGACCGCTGGATCGTCGGTATTCAGGGTGGCGAGAATGCCATGGGCCAGGAACTGGCGCAGTGGATGGGCGTCCAGACGGGCCACCGTGCTGGTCTGCAGGTTGGAGGTCAGGCAGGATTCGATACCGATGCCATATTCCGCCAGATAGTTCATCAGCACCATATCCTCAATCGCCTTGACCCCGTGACCGATACGCTCGGCACCGAGTGCGCGAATGGCATGCCAGATACTGTCCGCGCCCGCGGCTTCACCGGCGTGTACCGTGATACGTAGCCCGGCATCACGCACCTGACGGAAGTGGTCCTCAAAACGCGGGCCGGGGAAGCCGAGTTCGTCGCCAGCCAGATCCATCGCCACCAAGCTGTCACGATGGGCCAGGCAGGCCTCCAGCTCGCGCTGGCAGGCGGCCTCGCCGAAGGTGCGGCTGAGGATGCCGATCAGCTTGGCCTGGACGCCGTACTGCGCACAGCCGGCACGCACCCCGTCGATCACCGCCTCGACCACCCCTTGCGGATCGAGCTGGTGGTTCATCGCCATATAACCCGGGCTAAAGCGCAGTTCGGCATAATCGATCCCGGCAGTGGCGAGGTCGGCGACGTTTTCCAGCGCTACCCGACGGCAGGCATCATAATCGGCCAGCACCTTGACCCCCCAGTCCAGACGGGAGAGAAAATCGACCAGGCTCGGGGTCTGGGTCATGATCTGCACATGCGGGCGCAGTGCTTCCAGGTGCGTGGCGGGCAGCGCAATGCCGTGCTGCAGACCGAGCTCAAGGATGGTTTGCGGACGGATATTGCCATCGAGGTGACGGTGTAGGTCAATAAGCGGGAGATCTGGATGGATCATGCGGGCGACTCCGATGAGTTGTTATCGTTGTCCACCCATTCTAGCCGTAGCCGGCCACGGTGTCCCGCGGCCGGCTACAGCGATACGATTGCGTACTCACATATCCAGTTCTTTGAGCTTGCGGGTCAGGGTATTGCGTCCCCAACCGAGCAGGCGGGCGGCCTCTTGCTTGTGGCCGTGGGTATGCTGCAAGGCGGTGTTAAGCATGATGCGCTCAAACTCCGGCAGGGCCTCAGCGAGAATGTCGACCTCACCGCGTGCCAGTTTCTGTGCCACCCAGTGCTGCAGTTGGTCCTGCCAGCGGGTGGAGATCTGCTCACGCGCCACCGGGCGTTCCTCGTTCGGATGCAGCAGCTCTGGCGGCAGGTCGGTGACCAGGACCTCCTGACTGGAGGCCATGACCGTCAGCCAGCGGCAGACGTTCTCCAGCTGGCGCACGTTACCCGGCCACGGCAGACGGCTCAGATAGGCTTCGGTGTCGGTATGCAGCATCTTGGCTTCGACATTCAGCTCGCGCGCCGCGCGGGCCAGGAAGTGGTGGGCCAGACGCGGGATATCCTCACGGCGTTCGCGCAGTGATGGCAGATGGATGCGGATGACGTTCAGACGGTGGAACAAGTCTTCACGGAAGTCGCCGTCGGCGACCCGCTTCTCCAGATCCTGGTGGGTGGCGGCGATGATGCGCACGTCGACCTGCACCGACTGGTGACCGCCGACGCGGTAGAACTGGCCGTCGGCCAGCACGCGCAGCAGACGGGTCTGCACATCCAGTGGCATATCGCCGATTTCATCCAGGAACAGGGTGCCACCGTTGGCCTGCTCGAAACGGCCATGGCGCACGTTATTGGCACCGGTAAAGGCCCCCTTCTCGTGGCCGAACAGTTCCGATTCGATCAGCTCTTTGGGGATCGCGGCCATATTCAGGGCGATAAACGGCTTGCTGGCGCGCGGGCTATGCTTGTGCAACGCATGGGCGACCAGCTCCTTACCGGTACCCGACTGGCCGTTAATCAGTACCGAGATCGATGAGCGTGACAGACGGCCGATCGCGCGGAACACCTCCTGCATCGCCGGTGCTTCACCGATGATCTCCGGCGCGGCGCCGGTGGTCTGCAGCTTGTTACGGCGCTTGTTGCGCTGCTCGCGCAGATGGCTCTCGGCGCGACGCACCAGTGCCACCGCCTCATCGATGTCGAACGGCTTGGGCAGATACTCGAATGCCCCGCTCTGGTAGGCGTTGACGGCGCTGTCCAGATCGGAGTGCGCGGTCATGATGATCACCGGGGTATCCGGCTGCTTTTCCTGGATCAGTTGCAGCAGCGACAGGCCATCAATGCCTGGCATACGGATATCGGAGAGGATCACCTCCGGGAAATCGAGATCGAGTGCATCCAGCAGGCTTTCGCCATCCTCAAAGCTGCGGCACTCAAAACCTTCGGCGCTCAGTGCCCGTTCCAGCACCCAGCGGATCGAGCTGTCGTCATCGACAATCCAGACTTTGGCAGCCATTGTATGTCCCTTACTTGCGTAGCGGTAAATAGATACTGAATTCGGTGTGGCCCGGCCAGCTGACGCATTCGATGCGTCCCTTATGCTGATCAATCAGGTTCTGGGCAATCGACAGCCCCAGCCCGGTTCCGCCTTCGCGGCCGGTCACCATCGGATAGAACAGGGTGTCGCGGATATGCTCAGGGATACCCGGACCGTTATCAATAATCTTGATCTCGGCGGCCAGACGATAGCGCTTGCCATGAATGTTGATCTGGAATGCGGTGCGCGTTTTCAGACGAATGCTGCCCTCACCGTGCATCGCCTCGACGGCGTTGCGCACGATGTTGAGAAACGCCTGCTGCAGCTGGTCCGGCTCCATCTCGAAATCAGGAATGCTTGGATCATAATCACGTTCGATACGGATGCCGGCCGGCAACTCCAGCTCAACCAGTCGGCGCACCTGTTCGAGCACTGAATGGACGTTATGCACCTGATGGCGCCCCGGGCGTTGTGGCCCGAGCAGACGATCAACCAGATTACGCAGGCGGTCTGCCTGGGCAATGATGATGCCGGTGTATTCGCGCAACTGGGCATCCGGCAGCGCCTTTTCCAGCAACTGAGCCGCGCCGCGCAATCCACCGAGCGGGTTCTTG
>JAYROM010000101.1:0-16011 GCA_041911695.1 Aeromonadaceae bacterium | reverse complement strand
TCTCGCCTCTCGCCTCTCGCCTCTCGCTTCTCGTCTCTCGTCTCTCGTCTCTCGCTTCTTGTTTCTGCGTTGTCATATAACTGTCATTTACGCGTATTAAATTTGTCACACTGGTCGGCAATACTGCCCCCCGTCAGTGAAAGACAATCCGTTCTAACTGGAGAAAATGGATGAAATTCAACAAGCTGGTAAGTGCAATCGGTTTTGCTGCCGCTGTGATGTCTGCTAACACCTGGGCTGCGGTAGATGCAAGCCTGCACGATTATGAAAAGGTCGCCGGTATCTCTGGCAACCTGTCTTCGGTCGGTTCCGACACCCTGGCCAACATGATGACCCTGTGGGCTGAAGCCTTCAAGCGTGTCTACCCGACTGTCAACATTCAGATTCAGGCTGCCGGCTCTGCCACTGCACCGCCAGCCCTGACTGAAGGGACTGCCCAGCTGGGCCCGATGAGCCGCAAGATGAAGGACGGCGAAATCGAAGCCTTTGAAAAGCGTTTTGGCTACAAGCCGACCGCGATTCCGGTCGCCATCGACGCCCTGGCCGTGTTTGTCCACAAGGACAACCCGATCAAGGGTCTGAGCATGCTGCAGCTGGATACCATTTTCTCCAGCACGCTGAAGTGTGGTGGCTCGGTGAACGTCAACAAGTGGGGCGATCTGGGCCTGACTGGCGAATGGGCAGCCAAGGATATTCAGCTGTTCGGTCGTAACTCGGTATCGGGTACCTACGGTTACTTCAAGGAACACGCCCTGTGTAAGGGTGACTTCAAGAACACCGTTAACGAACAGCCGGGTTCCGCTTCTGTCGTACAGTCGGTCTCCGCCTCACTGAACAGCATCGGTTATTCCGGTATCGGTTATGTGACCTCGGGCGTCAAGGCGCTGCCGTTGTCCAAGGATGGCAAGACGTTTGTTGAGCCGAACCATGACAACGCCATCAACGGTACCTACCCGCTGTCGCGTTACCTGTACATCTACGTGAACAAGGCTCCGAACAAGCCGCTGGATCCGATGACCCTGGAATTCGTCAAGCTGGTGCTGTCGAAGACTGGTCAGGAGATCGCAGAGAAGGATGGCTACATCCCGTTGCCGGGTGCTGTGGTCAAGAAAGACCTGGAAATGCTGGCGCAGTAAGCCGGACATAACAGGCGAGCAGGGGCCGTGTAGCGTCACTGCCTATCAAGGGGGAAACGGCTTAAGGCCGTTTCCCTTTTTTTGTGGGCGAACAACAAGATGGCGAGCGCCAGGCTGACACATTTGCCAGAGTGGGTCAGGCTGACGGGTCGATAGGGGCGAGGCTACTGTCCCCGCTATGAAGGCTGCCGTCCGCACCATGAGAGGGATAGCACTGCAGCGACTGCTCAATAACCCCCAGTTGCTGACAGAACGCCGTCAACGCGGGCTGGAATGTGGCGATGGGCGTGGCATCCGTCAGTTGTAGCTGAAAACTGGCCTGCAACAGGGATTGCTGCGCTTGCACTATGGTCTGGGAGCGCAGCGCATGGATGTCACAACCTTGTGCAGAGAAGAAGCTGGTGCATTCGGCCAGGATCCCCGGACGGTCGGCGAGCAACAGACTGACCTCGGCGGTCAAGGCATACTGACTGGGTTGATGGCGGGTCGTCCGTTTCATCACGCTGATCAGCGCCAGCTCCTGACTTCGCCGCGGCAGAGTGGACTCCAGCCGGGTGATGGCATTCCAGTCTCCCGACAGCAGCATGATAAAGGTGAACTCATTGCCAAGAATGGCCAGACGGCTATCGACGATGTTACATCCCGTCTCGCTGATATGGGCGGCGACCTTGCTGACGATGCCGGCGCGGTCCGTACCCAGGGCGGTAACCACCAGAAAATGGGTCATGATACAGCTCTCGCTAAAATATCGGCCGATCCTAGCACACAATGCCGTCACTCCGGCGGTGCTTCCCTTGTAAATAGTGGGGTGGCGTCTTACCATAGCGGCCTCGCTAAACCGGAGTGTAATGCATGTTAAGCGGTAGTCTTGTGGCACTGGTCACCCCGATGACTGCTAGCGGTGAGCTGGATCTGGTCTCGCTGCAGCAACTGGTGGAATATCATGTATCTGCGGGCACCTCGGCACTGGTGGTCGTGGGTACCACCGGTGAGTCGGCCACACTTGAACTGAATGAACATATGCAGGTCGTCGAGCAGACGCTCTGCTTCGCAGACGGGCGCATACCGGTGATCGCCGGTTGCAGCTCCAACAATACCCGTCATGCCATCCAACTGGCGCGCGCCGTGCGTGACCTGGGCATCACCCAGGGCCTTTCCGTGACCCCTTACTACAACAAACCGACGCAAGAGGGACTCTATCGTCACTTTGCGGTGATCGGTGAGGCTAGTGGTCTGGCGCAAATCCTTTATAATGTTCCCGGCCGGACTGGTTGCGATTTGCAGCCGGAGACGGTGGGACGTCTGGCGCACCAGTTTGGTATCTGTGGCCTGAAAGAGGCGACAGGCGATCTGGGGCGGTTGCCGCGTCTGCGTGCCTTGTGTGGTGATAACTTTGCCCTGTATAGCGGCGATGATGCGACCGCTTGTGAGTTCATGCTACGTGGGGGTAATGGCGTTATCTCGGTGACGTCCAATGTGGCGGCGAAGGCGATGGCTGAGATGTGTTCAGCCGCGTTAACCCGACAACTGGATCGTGCATTGGCTCTCAACGAACCCTTGATGGCGCTGCACCGGACGTTATTTGTCGAACCCAATCCTATCCCGGTCAAATGGGCTTGCGCCCGACTGGGCCTGATCGCCGAGGATACGTTGCGTTTGCCGCTGACCGGATTGACCCCGGCAGGCCAGGCCGAAGTAACGCAGGCGATGTATCAAGCGGAGTTAATTGAGCGTGCATAAACAGAAACAACTCACCCCGCTGTTGCTGAGCAGCCTGATTGGAGTCAGTCTGCTGGTGGTCGGCTGTAGTTCACCGCAAGAGCGTCGTCAGGCCAACCGGGACTTCGATTATCTGGACAGCAAACTGTCCACCCACCCGTTTACGGTGCCTGCCTCCCTGTCCACGCCGGCGTTCAGTGCTGAATACAAGGTTCCCGCTATCAGTGATGCGGCCACCAAGGGGGCCAAAGGGGCTGATGTGGATGTCCGGCCGCCCGCTCAGTTGTTGACCCTGATCCCGGGGAGTCGTGCCGAGATCGATGGTGATGCGATGACGGTGTGGATCACGGCGCGTAGCATCAATCAAGCGATTGATAACGATCTGTGGCAAGAGCTGACCGGGTTCCTTGGCCGCCGTGGTATCGCCATGGCCAATGTGGATGCCGCTGGTCGGGCGATTGAAACGGCCAGTTTTGAAGCCACTTCACAGTTGGATCCGTGGACCAAGCAGGCAGAGGACAACGACGCCGTTCAGGTACGTCAGCGCTATCGTGTCAGCCTGAAGAAGGATCCGGAACGTCATCGTGCTGGCCTGACGGCGACGCTGCTGCAGCATGAAGTGCTGAACGGTGACGACAAGGGTAATACCCAGATCAGTCAGTTCGATCAGCGCCGTTATTCCGCCGCCTTCCTCAATCAGATCATGCAGGATTACGACAACCAGTTGCGTGGCGGGAATATCGCCCTCGACCCGAACCGGGTGCAGATGTCCCTGGGGGCCGATGGTAATGATCTGACGGCTTGGTTGATCAATGCACCGTTCGATGTCAGCTGGAAGCGTATGTCCAGCCTGTTGCCGACGCTGCGTTTCACCATTACCAGCCAGAGTGAATCGCAGGGGCTGATTGTGGTTGATTACAATGAGCCGGATGCCGATTACTGGAAGGAGAAGGATCTGGAGCCGTTCGGTCTGGATTCAGGGACTTACCGCCTGCAATTCGGTGAGTTCAAGGGGCAAACCGCAATCACCTTGTTCGACAAGGATAAGAAGCCGGTACCAGCCTCTGTGGTCAGCAAGATGTTTATTGGTCTGTCCAAGGCGTTCAGTCGCCAGGCTGCGGTCAGCAAGAAGTAATGGTGCGGTTCCTCGTGATGAGGAACCTGCTATAAGACCATGAAATCATTAAATAAAGGGGCCTGGCCTAATGCCAGTCAGCTAGCGAAGGAGAGATAGCCTGTTGAGTCAACCGTTGGCGGCAGGGATGCCGCCATCGAGCCCCCATGGGAGGGTTCACGGCGTGTTGGCGAAACAGGTTGTCTCTCCGGCATGCCAACAGGACTGTGAGCCCCTTTGTGTTATCTATGTTTTTACTACGGTTTTATCCAGACCACGCGGTGCATCAGGCATCCGGATGTTCGCCAGCCGAGGGCGGACTCTTTTTCTTCGGCGGTTGGCAAGGTGCTGTTGGCCGGTTTAACCAGTGATCGTCGTCATCCTCTTCGACCAGTCGGATCTTGTCCTTATACTTGGGCAAGTCCTTCTCCAGCCGTTTCATATCCTTGATGGCATTCAGAAACAGCCCGACCAATACCAGCAGGGGTAGACCGATCCAGATCCACAAAGACATTGTTACCTCTCATTAGCCATGATGGCGTACGGGTTGAAAATAGCGCTGCCACAGGTGTGGTAATTCGGTGAGGACATCATCACGACCCGCCAGTTCTGATTGGGCTTGCAGACAAGCATACAGGGCTGAGTAGTGCAGTTCATCGGCAATCTGATCGGCCAGCGGGTAATAACTGAGATGCCACGGCTCGCAGGCCACCCCGCCACGGTCAGTGGCAAACGGCCGATAGAAACCGAAACGCTGCATATGTCTATCCAGCCAGGCGGTTAATGGACCAAACCAGCCGGTTGCGGCATATTCCCACGGCTCCAGTTGTAGCGATGTCCCCTCTGGCAGCAGATCTGGGGCATAGACATCCATATCGGTTCCCCAGTGGTGCCGACTGGTGCCGGGCAGGGCGCTCCAGCGCAGGATAGCCTGCAGGCGGGCAGGTGCATCCAGCCTCAACACATCAACCGGCTGTCCTGCATCATCATGCACACTGCGCTGGCCGGTAAACTTACCATTCCAAATCAATTGCTGACGCGCAAAGTCGCGATAGGAAGAGGCCAGCGCGAGGTCGATGCCATCTGCCCTGGCAGCTTGCTGCATCGCGCAAAAGGCGTCGGCAGCGGCAGCCATCAAGCGATGCGGTGCATTGCCTGCCACGGTGACCAGATGGCCGGGGTCAAGCCCCAGCCAGTGCTGCGCATTCATCATGCCAGCAACCGATGCAGGATGGCGGTGTACATATCGGTCAGCGCCTCCAGATCGGCCACCTTCACGCACTCGTTCAGCTTGTGAATGGTCGCGTTGACTGGGCCCAGCTCCAGCACTTCGGCACCGGTGCGAGCAATAAAACGACCGTCTGACGTGCCCCCAGAGGTGGAAAGTTCGGCCGCTGCGCCATTGACCTGGCTGACGGCGGCGCGGGTGGCCTCGACCAGTTCTCCGCCCGGGGTGAGGAATGGATGGCCACTCAGGCTCCAGGTCAGGCTGTATTCCAACTGATGGCGGTCGAGGATGGCCGCCACACGGTCGCGGATCATCTGTTCGGTCAGCTCGGTGCTGAAGCGAAAGTTAAACTGCACCTTGAGCTCGCCCGGGATCACATTTGAGGCGCCAGTGCCGGCTTGGATATTGGCAATCTGAAAGCTGGTTGGCGGGAAGAATTCATTACCCTCATCCCACACTTCGGCGGCCAGTTCAGCCAGCGCCGGTGCGGCCTGATGGACCGGGTTGCGGCCTAGATGCGGATAGGCTACATGCCCCTGAATCCCCTTGACCACCAGATCGCCGGTGATCGAACCACGACGACCATTCTTGATGGTGTCACCAACCTGCGAGGTGGAGGAGGGCTCGCCAACCAGACACCAGGTGATCTTCTCCTGGCGCGCTTCCAGGGTTTCAATCACCTTGGGGGTGCCATTAATAAAAGGCCCCTCTTCATCGCTGGTGATAAGAAAGGCGATCGAGCCTTGGTGATCCGGGTGGGCCTGCACAAAGCGCTCGACGGCGACCAGCATGGCGGCCAGTGAGCCTTTCATATCCGCTGCACCTCGACCAAACAGGTAGCCATCACGGACGGTTGGCTCGAACGGCGGGGTATGCCATTGCTCCAGTGGACCACTGGGCACGACATCGGTATGTCCGGCAAAACAGAATACCGGCGACTGATCTCCACGGCGCGCCCACAGATTGGTGGTGTCATGAAAGACCATCGGCTCGATGACAAAACCCAGACGTTGCAGCCACTCGGCCATCAGGGTTTGGCAACCAGCGTCCTCCGGGGTCACCGAGGGGCGGGCAATCAGATCACAGGCCAGGGAGAGAACAGCAGAATCAGACATCAGGCATCCTTGCTCAAAAGGTGTCGAAAATGTGGTGTAGGTATCGGGTGGTGAGTCAACGAAGCCACCCACCATGGCTGCTTGTCACGATTGACCGAACTGCTGACCAAAGGTGTTGGCATCAAATCCAACCAGCCACTCAGTCTCGCACCGAACCACGGGGCGGCGGATCAGCGCTGGCTGGGCCAGCATCAACTGGCGGGCAGTGTCGGCATCAATCAGTGCGCGGGTCTGCTCGTCCAGTCCGCGCCAGGTGGTGCCACGGCGGTTAACCAAGGCTTCCCAACCCAGGGCAGCGATCATCTCGTCGAGCAGCTCACCAGACAGCCCCTGTTTTCGATAGTCATGAAAGGTGTGGGAGACACCATGGGCATCCAGCCATTGCAGGCTCTTTTTCAGGGTATCGCAGTTGCGGATCCCGTAAACGATCACGGACATCGAAGGCTCCGTTATAAATCAAAGGTGGCCGGATTCTGGCATTCAGGCCGCCGGCAGGCAAGCCAGTTTCAACCGGCGGCAAGCCTTGTTTAGTCTGCCAATTGATACTGGCCGGAGAGGGTCTGCGCCAGATATTTGAACAGATTGAAGATCATCATGCTGCGCGGGGTGGGCATTCCTTTTTCGTCAAAGCAAAAATCACCCTTGAAAACCAGGATGCCGTTCTTTTGCTCGACGGCGGTCGCGACGATACCCTGCATATAATCTTCATGCTCGCGCAACATACGGTTGGCCATTTCCAACAGGTCATGCGAGGTGATCAGTTGTTTTTCCATAGTATGCCTCCTGAAGTTGAGGGGGCGGCGCCATGCAATGGCGGCCCGCGTTGATAGAGAAGAGAAAGCAGACGCCCGGCACGGGGCCGGGCGTCATAAGGCAGACGAGCAATTCAGCTTACTGCTGAACGACGACGTCCTTCAGGCCCTTGACTTCAATTTCAACACGACGGTCCGGTGCCAGGCAAGTAACCAAGGTCTTGTGAGCCTTGATACCCTTGCAGGTTGCGCCGGTGACCGGGTTGGCTGCACCGCGACCGGTAGCCGTAATGCTGTTAGCGTTGATACCCTTGGCGGCCAGGAAGTTGACCACGCTCTGGGCACGAGCCTGAGACAGCTTCTGGTTAGCAGCGACGCTGCCGATACGGTCGGTATAACCGAAGACCACGGTCTGGTGATCCTTCATGTCCAGATTCTGGATTTGGGTATACAGCTTGGTCAGGGCAGCCTTACCAGCCGGCTTCAGGGTCGCCTTACCGAAATCGAACAGCACATCAGAGGTCAGGGTGAAACGCTTGGTTTCAACAACCTGCTGCTGGGTCGGTGCCGGAGCCGGTGCGGCAACAGGGGCCGGTGCCGGTTCAGCGACAGCGATCGGTGCGCTGGTACGGGTCGGGTAGTAAACCACTTCCAGACCGAAGTTATGGATGTCGCTGTTGCCGGTTGCATTGCGGCCCGCGTCATCGATCAGACGGTAGCGCGCCTGCAGGTCCAGGGCATCGTTCAGACGGTAAGCCACACCAACACCGTATACCGGGTCATAGCCGTTGGCCTTGACATGGCGGGCATCGTTGGTAGTGAAGTCGCGCATCAAGCCGATTTCGCCCAGCAAAGTGAACTGGTCGTTCAGCGGCAGACGCGGCAGAACAGATACCGTCCAGCCATCAGTACGGAAGGTGTTACCCGCAACCTGAGCGTGACCCAGCCAGTCGTGGCCAGCTTCTACACCCAAGTTCTTGTTGAAGGTATAACCACCGAAAATGCGGCTGGAGAACGCATCACGTTCAACACCGTTGTCAGCAACACCCTTCAGATCCTGATAACGGCTTACACCGGCACCGGCACCAACAAACGCACCTGTTGCGTCGTCAGCCATAGCGGTGTTGCTGAATACCAGACCAGCCAGCAGGCTGGCGACCAGGGTGGATGCCACGGTCAATTTCATTTCGAACTCCTTGAGAGGGATAGGCCCGTATTAACTCGGGATTGTGATTCGCGTCATATTATGCGCCCCGAAATATGGGTTGCCAATCCCTGCCCAGACCGTGGGAGTTCTTAAAAAAATGTTATCAATCAATAAGCTGTGTGATATTTAATCGACTGCTTTACTACTGTTCAAATAACCGCCTTGATGGGCAAATTCTCACCGGCGCTGGCAACTTAACTTCACGGATGGGTGGCATATTGACGGACTATTTTCTTTTCAAATTGCCAGAATTGATTTGAAAAATGGTTGTTTTGAGTCCCGTTGCCGGTTGGTTCGCTATCCTTAGAGAGCGTTACGAGCCACTGTTCGACAGCAATTCCCGATAGAATGTTGCTCAATTGACGCGCATAATGCGCGCCCAAATAGGGGTCAAGTGTATAGATATTGAACAGGGCGCGGCATACTGCCACCAAAGGCCAGGGGATCAACCACCAGCGATGCGCTGGGCCGGCTAACCAGTCGGCCAGATGAAGCAGTGATTTGGCCGGCGCAACCCCGTCGTCCGCTGGATTGTCGGCCAGAGGCAAGGTCAGGATGGGTCGGTTTGCTGCTGTGAGCAGCAGTGCTGTGTCAGCGCAGGTAAGCGGCGAGTTAGCGAGTGTAAGCGTTGTGCAGTAGTAGGGGATACAACGTGGATCACACTGTAGACTGCTGTCGGTCAACCCAAGGGCCTGAATGTGATCTGGCCACGGAAAATGGCCATTAAAAGGATCCCTGTCGGGATTGAGACAATCAAGGTTGTCCACCATGGCGATAATAGAATGTGACACAGATTGCTAATGCTCCATTTGGGCTACACTTGAAGTCAAGTGGAAACGTTTTTTTGTTTACGCTGTCAACTGTAAGGTTTAACATGCGCAGCGTGGGGCCATTGAGCACCATTGGCCTCGAATGACAAGCAGTTTATTCTTGTTGGTAAACTCGAATATAACGAACAAAAACAAATAATTACATTAAAAACAAATAACAACGGATGCGGCAGCGCCGGATGAAACTGAGATACACGCACCGATTGTTTTATGGGCTTTGCCCGCTGTAGTAGCTTAGCTGTGTGAGGAATCGTATGAGTAACAGTGCAGTATCCGTGGGTCAGAAAATTCGCCACATTCGTGAAACGGTCGGCCTGAGCCGTCCTAAGTTCGCTGAATTGTTGGGTGTTCCTCCGACCACGCTCAAGAATTATGAACTGGGCTATCGTGAAGTGGGCGGCGCGTTTCTGGTCGCTATGGCACGTCATAACCAGTTGCACCAGTTTACCCTGTGGCTGTTGTCTGATCAGACTGCGATGGAAATCGGACAGATCAGCCCGGACAACTACAACCGCTAATCTGTGATAGCGGTTGCTATGTGCCTACCTAGCACATAGCCGTTGTGTAGTTCGATATGACGCACCCTGCCGGGTGCGTTATTTTTTGTAAAGGAATGTTGTCTTTCCGACTTGTCAAAGCGCTTGCTTGCATTACTCTTGGGCACTAAATGCGCACGGAGAATAAAGGCATGAAGCAACGAGCATTGGTGACTGTCATGGCGGCCCTGCTGGCCACCGCCTGTTCCACGTCGCCCACTGGACGAAACCAGCTGATCCTGATGGATGACAATGAGGTTGCAACCCTGGGGTTGCAGTCATTTGCCACGCTGGAGAAACAGGAAAAGATCTCGCAGGACCGTAAAGCGACCCGCTATGTCCGCTGTGTCGCCGAGGCGATCGTCAAGGAGATCCCGCCGCGTTATATGTCATCCCCGCATGACTGGAAGGTGGTGCTGTTTGACTCGAAAGAGGTGAATGCTTTCGCCTTGCCGGGGAGTCGCATTGGCATCTATACCGGTATCTTCAAGGCGGCCCGCAACCAGGACCAACTTGCTGCGGTCATTGGCCATGAAATCTCGCATGTGTTGGCCCGCCACGCGAATGAACGGATGTCACAAAGTCAGCTGGCTGGCGTCGGCCTGGCGGTGGCGGATAGCGCCTTGCAGGGAACCAGCTATCAGCAGCCGGCAATGGCGGCACTCGGGCTAGGCACCCAGGTCGGTGTGCTGTTGCCTTATGGCCGAGAACAAGAGACGGAAGCGGATGTGCTGGGGCTGGAGTTGATGGCTTCTGCTGGTTTCCGTCCGCAGCAAGCGCTGGATTTGTGGCGTAATATGGAAAGTGTCTCCAGCGGCAACAAGCCGCCGGAGCTGTTATCTACCCACCCGTCAGATGAACATCGCTTGCAGCGCCTGCAGGAACAACTGGCAACGGTGGAGCCACTTTACGACAAGGCGCGCAGTTTGGGTCGCAAACCGCAATGTCAGAGCTAACCCTACGTCCGGCCGAGTGCAGTGATGCCCTGGAAATCGCCCGTGTGCAATATGAAAGTGCGCAGGCGGCCACGCGTGAGGCCGGACAAGCGGCGGTCACCTGGCGGGATGAGTCGACCCGCCAGGCCATCTGGCAACAACGCATTGCCAATCATCCGTGTCAGACCTTGGTGGCCACCGAAGGGGGGGCGATCACCGGTCTGGTGTTCTGGCAGTTGCTACGCCCGGGCTACGCCCTGCTGAAATCCCTGTATGTTCACCCTTATTTCTGGCATCGCAAAATTGGCCATCGCCTGTATCGCCAGGCGTTGACAGATATGCGGCTGGAGGGGGTTCATCGCGTGGAGCTGTGGGTCAATGCCGGCAACCGGCGGGCCGAGCGGTTTTATCTGCGCGAAGGGTTGCGTTATGACCAGCAGACCAAAGTGCTGAGCGGCCAGTTGCGCCAACGGCATATGTATGGACCGATCTAGCTGCCCGCATCCCCAACCAGCATTTATCCGCACATCGGTAGCGAACATGTTATGATGCTGCCTCTTTTTATCCGGCCTTCAGGCCACCCATTGGAGTTCTCATGAGCCAATTCACCACCAACGAACAGAAAGCCAGCTACGGTATCGGTCGCCAGATCGGTGATCAGCTTGCCCAGCAGTCCTTTGACGGTCTGGACCTGGAAGCCGTGAAGCAGGGTATCGAAGATGCCGTGCATGGCCGCGAATTCGCGGTTAGCCACCAGGATATCGGTGCGGCATTTGAAATCATTTCTGCCCGTCTGGAAGAAGCTGAACGCGAAAAGTCGGCCTCTGCCCGTGCTGAAGGCGAAGCGTTCCTGCAAGCCAACGCCGACCGCGATGGCGTCAAGGTGACCGATTCCGGTCTGCAGTATGAAGTGATGGTTGAAGGTAAGGGTGCCATGCCGTCCAAGGGCGACAAGGTGCGCGTGCACTACCATGGCATGTTCCCGGATGGCAGCGTATTCGACAGCTCCGTGCGTCGCGGCCAGCCGGCTGAATTCCCGGTAACCGGCGTGATCGCTGGTTGGGTTGAAGCCCTGCAGCTGATGCCGGTTGGCTCCAAGTGGAAGCTGACTATCCCGCATCACCTGGCCTATGGCGAACGCGGTGCCGGCTCCATCCCGCCGTTCTCCACCCTGGTATTCGAAGTCGAACTGCTGGATATCGTCTAAGCTAGACGATGTCATGAGGCCGGACATGTTCCGGCCTTTTTTATGTAAGCTTTTCAAGCGGGCCGGACTCTGGTTACACTGTCGGACCATAGACAACAGGTTTGGATGCAAGGAAGAGATATGGAAAATCAGGTCCGCATTGCGCTGGTTGGTTGTAACGGGCGTATGGGCAAGGTGCTGGCTGAGGCGATCACCCTGGATCCGGGGGCGCGTCTGACCGTGGCTATCGAGCGCGCCGGTTCGGCGGTGATTGGTCTGGATATCGGTGAACTCAACGGCCTGGGCCATCTTGGCGTGACCATCAGCGACGATCTGGCCGGCCGCCAGGCTGACTTTGATATCATCATCGACTTTACCCGCCCTGATGCGACACTGGCTCACCTGCAGGTCGCCCGGCAATACGGCAAGCAGATTGTGATCGGCACCACCGGCTTCACCGACGAAGGTAAGGCCGCGATCCGCGAGGCGGCGACCGAGCAGGGGGTGGTGTTTGCATCCAACTATAGCGTCGGGGTCAACCTGGTGTTCCGCCTGCTGGAGCAGGCCGCCAAGGTGATGGGCGAGTACACCGACATCGAAATCATTGAAGGTCATCATCGACACAAGGTGGATGCGCCATCCGGGACTGCGCTCAGTATGGGCGAGGTGATCGCCAACACGCTGGGCCGTGATCTCAAGCAGTGTGCCGTCTATGGCCGTGAGGGGATCACCGGCGAGCGTGATCGCCAGACCATCGGCTTCTCGACCATCCGCGCCGGCGATCTGGTTGGCGAGCACACCGTGATGTTTGCCGATATCGGTGAGCGTGTGGAGATCACCCACAAGGCCTCCAGCCGGCTGACCTTTGCCAAGGGGGCGGTGCGCGCGGCGGTATGGCTGGGTAGCCAACCGGCGGGGTTATACGATATGCAGGATGTACTCGATTTACGTTGAACAATTAAACCGCCGTCAGGCGGTTTTTTTTCGCCCGGAGGTGTTGTGACCTCGCGATTTCTGGCGGGTAAATCCGTGGCAACTGTTTTGCCGGGGTACCTGGGTGTGCTACCCCCATCCTCTCCTCAGATGGGGCGATATCGCGTGAACATCATCACGCAATTCGTGGTGCCACAATGAATAAATATGCGAAAGGCAATTGAGTGCTTTATGTGTAGATAAGTTGCTGTTATGTGCGAGGTTAAGTGCATTGATTGTTGAATTTACCGTTTTATAAATCTAACAAAATCATGTCATTGTGATTGAATTTATCATTTATGATGATTCATGGTGATGGGTTGTGTTTGTAAAACGTTTTTGTGTTTTTTGGCTTTGTTTGTTGATCTCTATTGTTGACTGTATTTGAAATTATATTCTGATTATGAGAATATATTTTCTGTGTGGCGCAAGGTGGGGTTGAAAAGATCCTGTCTTCATGTAAAATGCGCCCAATTTGCCCGCAGAGGCCTGCTTTTTAGGTTAAAAACAGCGCTTCAGGCAAAAGGACGGGCGAAAAACCCAGGAATCACGAAATTGGAGGTCGTCTTGACTCATTCTGCCTTACTCGTGTTGGAAGATGGCACGGTATTCAGGGGCGCTTCGATTGGCGCGGAAGGCTGTTCTGTCGGGGAGGTGGTGTTTAATACCTCGATGACGGGATATCAGGAAATTCTTACTGATCCTTCTTACTCCCGCCAAATCGTTACCCTCACTTATCCCCACATCGGCAATACCGGCACCAACAGCGAAGACGAAGAATCCCCTGCGATTCATGCTCAAGGTCTCATCATTCGTGATCTCCCGCTGCTGGCCTCAAACTTCCGCTCTGAAGAAACCCTCTCTGAATACCTCAAGCGCCACAATGTGGTGGGCATCGCCGATATCGATACCCGCAAGCTGACCCGTATTCTGCGCGAGACAGGGGCTCAGGCCGGTTGCATCGTGGCTGGCAAGGATCTGGACGAAGCGGCAGCGCTGGCGCAAGCCAAGGCGTTCCCGGGTCTGAAGGGCATGGATCTGGCCAAGGAAGTCACCGTCAGCGAGGCTTACAGCTGGGCGGAAGGTAGCTGGCAGCTGGGCAAGGGGTTTGTCACCCCGGCGAGCCTGCCGCTGCATGTGGTGGCCTATGACTTCGGCGCCAAGCGCAACATCCTGCGCATGCTGGTCGATCGCGGTTGCCGCCTGACGGTGGTGCCGGCCAAGACCCCGGCGGCCGAGGTGCTGGCGATGAATCCGGATGGGATCTTCCTGTCCAACGGCCCGGGTGACCCTGCGCCGTGTGATTACGCGATTGCGGCCATCCAGGAATTCCTCAAGACCGACATCCCGGTATTCGGTATCTGTCTCGGCCACCAGTTGCTGGGTCTGGCCTCCGGTGCCAAGACCGTCAAGATGAAATTTGGTCACCACGGTGGCAACCACCCGGTGAAGGATCTGGATCGCAACGTGGTGATGATCACCAGCCAAAACCACGGTTTTGCCGTAGACGAGGCAACCTTGCCGGCGAACCTGCGAGCCACCCACAAGTCGCTGTTTGATGGTTCGCTGCAAGGCATTCATCGCACCGACAAACCGGCGTTCAGCTTCCAGGGTCACCCGGAAGCGAGCCCGGGGCCGCATGATGCCGCACCACTGTTTGACCATTTTATCGAGCTCATCAAGAAGTACCGCGCATAAGGAGTAGGGTAGAGTCATGCCAAAACGTACAGACCTTAAAAGCATCCTGATCCTGGGCGCAGGCCCGATTGTCATCGGTCAGGCTTGCGAATTTGACTACTCTGGCGCCCAAGCCTGTAAAGCCCTGCGTGAAGAGGGCTATCGCGTCATCCTGGTGAACTCCAACCCGGCCACCATCATGACCGACCCGGAAATGGCCGATGCCACCTATATCGAGCCGATCACCTGGGAAGTCGTTCGCGAAATCATCAAGAAAGAGCGCCCGGATGCGGTACTGCCGACCATGGGTGGCCAGACTGCGTTGAACTGCGCCCTGGAATTGGAAAAACACGGCGTGCTGGCTGAGTTCGGCGTACAGATGATCGGTGCTACCGCCGATGCCATCGACAAGGCTGAAGACCGCCGTCGTTTCGATGTTGCCATGCGCAGCATCGGTCTGGAGTGTCCGCGTGCCGGTATCGCCCATAACATGGACGAAGCCTGGGAAGTTCAGAAGAAGGTTGGATTCCCCTGTATCATCCGCCCCTCCTTCACCATGGGTGGTTCTGGCGGTGGTATCGCCTACAACCCGGAAGAGTTCGTCGAAATCTGCGAACGTGGTCTGGATCTCTCTCCGACCAAGGAATTGCTGATCGATGAATCCCTGATCGGCTGGAAAGAGTACGAGATGGAAGTGGTGCGGGATCGTAACGATAACTGCATCATCGTCTGCTCCATCGAAAACTTCGACCCCATGGGTGTGCACACCGGCGACTCCATCACGGTTGCTCCGGCCCAGACCCTGACCGACAAGGAATACCAGCTGATGCGTAACGCCTCCATGGCGGTACTGCGTGAAATCGGCGTGGAAACTGGCGGCTCCAACGTCCAGTTCGGTATCAACCCGAAGGATGGCCGTATGGTCATCATCGAGATGAATCCGCGGGTATCCCGCTCCTCGGCACTGGCCTCCAAGGCCACCGGTTTCCCGATCGCCAAGGTCGCGGCCAAGCTGGCCATCGGGTACACCCTGGATGAGCTGATGAACGACATCACCGGCGGAAAGACCCCGGCGTCGTTCGAGCCTTCTATCGACTATGTGGTCACCAAGGTGCCACGTTTCAACTTCGAAAAGTTTGCCGGTGCCAATGACCGACTGACCACTCAGATGAAGTCGGTCGGTGAAGTGATGGCCATCGGTCGTAACTTCCAGGAGTCGTTGCACAAGGCGTTGCGTGGTCTGGAGACTGGCAAGACTGGCTTCGATCCTATGGTCGATGCCAAGGATCCGGAAAGCTTCTCCCGTATTAGTCACGAACTGCAGAACGCCGGTGCGGAGCGGATTTGGTACATCGGTGACGCATTCCGGGCCGGTCTCTCCGTGGAAGGTATCTTCAAGCTGACCAAGATTGACCCCTGGTTCCTGGTGCAGATCGAAGAGATCATCAAGCTCGAAGAGAAGGTGATGGAAGGCGGCATGCTGGCTCTGACGCCAGAATTCCTGCGGTCTCTCAAGCGCAAGGGCTTTGCCGATGCGCGCCTGGGCAAGCTGCTGGGCGTGGCGGAAGGTGAGGTGCGCAAGCTGCGTCACAAGCACAACATTC
>JAYROM010000100.1:0-11312 GCA_041911695.1 Aeromonadaceae bacterium | reverse complement strand
TTACGTGACCAAAAATCACCAAACCAGCCCGCCTGGCCAGGTCGACTGAGCTGACCGCCAACGGCATCTTGGAGCGTGAAAAATGAAGAAAGGTTTGCTGCTAAATGCCCCCCTGTCCGCCGTGATCGCCGAGTGCGGTCACACAGATATGCTGTGTGTCTGTGATGCCGGCTTGCCGATCCCGGTTGGCCCGCGCCGCATCGATCTGGCGCTGCATGCCGGCCTGCCGGGGTTGCTGGATACCACTCGTACCCTGCTCGCCGAGATGGTGGTGGAAAAGGCCATTCTGGCTTGCGAACTGCCGCAGGTGAGCCCGGCCTGTCATCAGGCAGTGCTGGCCATGTTGGAAGCCGCCGCCAGCCAGCAAGGCAAGCCGATTGCCATCGAATATGTCACCCACGAAGAGTTCAAGCAGACCAGTCAGGACTGCAAGGCCATCGTGCGTACCGGCGAGGTTACCCCCTACGCCAATATCCTGCTCTGCGCCGGCGTGGCGTTCTGATATGTCCATGGTCGAGGTCGCTATGCAGCCATTGCTGGAATTGCAAGGCATCGAAAAGGCGTTTCCCGGCGTCAAGGCGCTGGATCAGGCCAGCTTGCGCGTCTGGCCGGGCCGGGTGATGGCCCTGCTCGGCGAAAACGGCGCGGGCAAGTCAACGCTGATGAAGGTGCTGACCGGTATTTACCGCGCTGATGCCGGTCATCTGAGCTATCAGGGCGAAACGCGCTGGTTTAATGGCCCGCGCGATTCGCAGAGTCACGGCATCAGCATCATCCATCAGGAATTGAACCTGATCCCCGAATTGTCGATTGCCGAGAACATCTTCCTCGGCCGCGAGCCGGTCACCCGCACCGGGCGCATTCGCTGGGCCGAACTACAACAGGAGGCCGGCCGGCTACTGGCCCGCCTCGGGGTCAAGCACAGCCCGCTAACCCGCCTTGGCGATCTGAGTATCGGCGAGCAGCAGATGGTGGAGATCGCCAAGGCGCTGTCGTTCGAATCCAAGGTCATCATCATGGATGAACCGACCGACGCCCTGACCGATACCGAGACCGAACAGCTGTTCAAGGTGGTACGCGAACTGCGCGCTGAGGGACGTGGCATCGTCTATATCTCGCATCGTCTAAAAGAGATTTTCGAGATCTGCGATGACGTCACCGTGCTACGTGACGGCCGTTTTATCGGTGAGCGTCCGGTCAGTGAACTGAACGAGGATCGGCTGATCGAGATGATGGTCGGCCGCCGTCTGGACGAGCAGTACCCGCGCCTGCAACGCGTGCCGGGGCGCACCAGTCTGGCGGTAGAACACTTGTCGGGTAAGGGGATCCACGACATCAGCTTCACCCTGCAGGAGGGTGAAATCCTCGGCGTCTCCGGCCTGATGGGCTCCGGGCGCACCGAGCTGATGAAGATGATCTACGGCGCCCTGCCGCGCCGCAGCGGCAGCCTGCACCTGTATGGCCAGCCAATTGCCCCGCAGTCGCCAGCCGACGGGTTGGATGCGGGCATCGCCTATATCTCCGAAGACCGTAAGGGCGATGGCCTGGTCCTTGAGCTATCGGTGCGCGAGAACATGAGCCTGTGTGCCCTGCCGCTGTTTACCAATGCCGCCGGGCGCATTCGTCGCCCGGATGAGGCGCAGGCAGTCAATGATTTTATCCGCCTGTTCAGCATCCGCACGCCGGGGGCGGAACAGTTAATCCGCAACCTCTCGGGCGGCAACCAACAGAAGGTGGCGATTGCCAAGGGGCTGATGACCCGCCCCAAGGTGCTGATCCTCGACGAGCCGACCCGTGGCGTCGATGTCGGCGCCAAGAAGGAGATCTACCAGCTGATCAACCAGTTCAAGCAGGAGGGCATGAGCATCATCCTGGTCTCGTCGGAAATGCCCGAGGTGCTGGGGATGAGCGATCGCATTCTGGTGATGCATGAAGGGCGCATCAGCGCCACGTTTACGGCCGCCGAGGCCAATCAGGAACGCCTGATGGCTGCGGCCGTCGGCAAGGTTTACCAAGAGGCTGTATAAATGATGAGTACCCAAACCTCACAACGCCCGGCGACCCCGGTCGCCCAGTCACTGCGTCGCTGGATGGTGGAGTGGAAATCCCTGATCGCCCTGCTGGTGCTGATTGCGGTGGTCTCCGTGCTCAGCCCCAACTTCTTCACCGCCGATAACCTGCTCAATATCCTGCGTCAAACCTCGGTCAACGCCATCATGGCCGTCGGCATGACGCTGGTGATCCTGACCGCCGGGATTGATCTGTCGGTCGGTTCGATTCTGGCGCTGACCGGTGCCTTTGCTGCCAGCTTGATCGCAGCTGATGTGTCGGTGTTTATCGCCGTCCCCGCTGCCCTGCTTGCCGGTGCGGCGTTTGGCGCACTGAGCGGCACCATCATCGCCAAGGGCAAGGTGCAGGCGTTTATCGCCACCCTGGTCACCATGACCGCCCTGCGCGGCTTCACCATGGTGTTCACCGATGGCCGGCCAATCTCCGCCGGATTCAGTGATAACGCCGATGCGTTTGCCGTGCTCGGCACCGGCTATTGGCTGGGGCTGCCGGTGCCGATCTGGATCATGGCACTGGTGTTCGCCCTGGCCTGGTACCTGCTGCAACACACCCGTCTGGGCCGCTACATCTATGCGCTGGGGGGCAACGAGTCAGCCACCCGCCTCTCTGGAATCAACGTCGACCGCGTCAAGATTGCCGTCTACACCCTGTGCGGCATGTTGTCTGCGCTGGCCGGCCTGATAGTCACCTCCCGCCTCTCTTCCGCGCAGCCTACCGCCGGGATGGGGTATGAACTGGATGCCATCGCCGCCGTCGTGGTCGGCGGCACCAGCCTGATGGGAGGCAAGGGCCGTATCGCCGGTACCCTGATCGGGGCACTGATCATCGGCTTCCTGAACAATGCACTTAACCTGCTCGACGTGTCGTCCTACTACCAGATGATTGCCAAAGCCGCGGTCATTCTGCTGGCCGTGATGGTCGACACCAAAACAACAACCAAGTCATGAGGACTGCAACGATGAAGAAAATGCTTACCCTGCTCGCCGCTGCCATGATGTCCGTCAGCGCTGCCAGCCAAGCCGCCGAACAATCCATGGCCCTGGTGGTCTCCACCCTCAACAACCCGTTCTTCGTCACCCTGAAGGAAGGGGCCGAGGCCAAGGCCAAGGAGCTCGGCTACCGCATGGTAGTACTCGATTCGCAGAACGATCCGGCCAAAGAGCTGGCTAACGTCGAAGATCTGACGGTGCGCAAGGTCAACGCCATCCTGGTCAACCCGACCGACTCGGCCGCCGTGGGCAACGCCATCAAGCTGGCCAACAAGGCCGGTATTCCGGTGCTGACCCTCGACCGTGGCGCCAACGCCGGGGAAGTGAAGGCACATATCGCCTCCGATAACGTGGCCGGTGGCAAGATGGCCGGTGACTTTATCGCTGCCAAGCTCGGCAAGGGGGTCGACGTGATCCAGCTCGAAGGCATCGCCGGCACCTCTGCCGCCCGTGACCGTGGTGAAGGCTTCGCCCAGGCGGTTAAGGCCAACGGCTTCAAGGTACTGGCCTCGCAACCGGCTGACTTTGACCGCACCAAGGGTCTGAACGTCATGGAAAACCTGCTCACCGCCCATACCGGCGTGAAGGCGGTGTTCGCCCAGAATGATGAGATGGCGCTCGGTGCCCTGCGTGCCATCCAGGCCGCAGGCAAGAAGGTGATGATTGTTGGCTTCGACGGTACCGATGACGGCCTGAAGGCGGTCAAGGGTGGCAAGATGGCCGCCACCGTGGCCCAGCAGCCGGCGCTGATTGGCGCAATCGGTGTCGAAACCGCCGACAAGGTGCTGAAGGGTCAGGCGGTTGACAAGTTTATTCCGGTCCCGCTGAAGGTAGTGAGCAAATAAGGCCGGACGGCGCGGAGTCCCCCCTCCGCGCCCTCTTTTTCGGCACGCGTCATACGAAGGTCCGGTTGTTGCCCCCTGTCCCTGCTGCTTGGCGGCGCCAGGGGCCAGCATCCAGCGTAGGAGTAGTGCGATGAGCAGATTGGTGGTGCTCGGCAGCGTCAATGCCGACCATGTGTTACAGGTAGATCAGTTCCCGCGGCCAGGTGAAACCGTGCGCGGTCACGGTTATCGCATCCTACCCGGTGGCAAGGGGGCGAATCAGGCGGTTGCCGCCGCCCGCCTCGGTGCCGACACCGGCTTTATTGCCCGCATCGGGAAGGACCAGACCGGGCTCGGCATGCGCGAGGCGTTCGCCCGCGACGGCATGCAGGTCGATGGCGTCACCATCGATCCAACGCTGCCCACCGGGATTGCCATCATTTATGTTGCCGCCAGTGGCGAGAACAGTATCGGCATCGCTGCCGAAGCCAATGGCGCGCTGACCCCGCAGGTAGTGCGCGAACAGGCCGGTAAAATTCAAGCCGCCGATGTGTTGCTACTACAGCTCGAAGTGCCGCTGGAGAGCGTCGAAGCGGCGGTAGACATTGCCCACCGCAGCTTGGTCAAGGTGGTGCTTAACCCCGCCCCCGCCATGCCATTGCCCGCCAGTCTGCTGGCCAAGGTCGATCTCATCACCCCCAACCAGACCGAGGCCGAGATGCTGACCGGCATCGCGGTGACCGATACCGCCAGTGCGGCACTGGCCGCCGCAGCGCTGCATCAGGTCGGCATTCCAGAAGTGATGATCACGCTCGGCAAGGACGGGGTCTGGCACAGCCAGCAGGGAGCCGGTAGACTCGTCCCCGGTTTCCGCGTCAAGGCGGTGGATACCACGGCAGCCGGTGACACCTTCAATGGCGGCCTGCTGGCTGAGTGGTTGCGTTGCGGTAATTGGGATCAAGCGATCCGCTTTGCCCATGCGGCGGCCGCGCTCTCGGTCACCCGGCCCGGTGCGCAGACCTCGATTCCCTCACACGCCGAGGTTATCGCCTTTCTGGCCAATCCGCCGACAGGCGCATCGGTCTAATCCGAACCGTGTAGTAGTCCGGCGAACAGGAGCAGTCATTCCATGGCAACCATCAAGGATGTGGCCGAGCTGGCGGGGGTCTCGACCGCCACCGTCTCCCACGTATTGAACCAGACCCGCTTTGTCGCCAGCAGTACCTGCGAACGGGTGTGGGCGGCCATGCAGACGCTGAACTATGCGCCAAGCGCGGTGGCCCGCAGCCTCAAGGTGCAGGCCACCAACACGATCGGCATGCTGGTCACCTCCTCGACCAATCCGTTCTTTGCCGAAGTGGTCCGTGGCGTCGAGCGCTACTGCCTGAGCCAGGGCTATTCGCTGATCCTGTGCAATACCGAGGGCGATACCGAGACCGCCCGGGCCTGCCTGCAGATGCTGATCCGCAAGCGTATCGACGGCCTGCTATTACTGTGTACCGACACCCATACCGACCTGACCGGCTTGCTGCAGCAGCACGAAGACTTGCCGCTGGTGATCATGGACTGGGGGCCGGCCACACCACACAGCGACCGCATTCAGGACAACTCGCTGCGCGGCGGCTGGCTGGCGACCCGTCATCTGCTCGAACTCGGCCATACCGCGATTGCCTGTATCACCGGGCCGCACTTCAAGCAGCCGGCGCAGGCGCGACTGGTCGGTTATCACCAGGCGATGCAAGAGGCCGGTTGCACGGTGGACCCGAGCTGGATTGTCGAAGGGAATTTTGACTGCCAGAGCGGCTGGCAAGCGATGCAGCACCTGCTGCGTCTGCCCAATCGACCAACCGCAGTGCTGGCCTGTAATGACCTGATGGCGATGGGGGTGTTGCGGGCTGCTGCGGAAGCTGGCCTGCGGGTGCCCGCCGATCTGTCGGTGATCGGCTACGACAATATCCCGTTCGCCCAGTGGTTGACCCCTTCCCTCTCCAGCATCAACCAGCCCAAGGAGAGTCTGGGCGAACTGGCGGTGCAGACCCTGCTTGAGCGCATCCACGACCCGGCACAACCGGGGCGCAGCCTGCTGCTCGAGCCCAATCTGGTGGCGCGCGAATCGACGGCGGCGCCGGGGGCCGCCATCGTCCTCACCCCGACGCGCACGGCGTCGTAAGCCTCGCGCCTGAGCGCCAGCGCCGGTCTGAGCACCAGCGCCGATCTGAGCCTCAGTACGGGTCTGCGCTTCAGGTGCTGGCCTGACGGGCCCAACGCTGATTCAGATAGAGCGAGACAAAAATCACCACCGCACCGGCCAGCAGACGCGGCAGGTTGGCGTGGGTGTTCCAGATCAGCAGATTGACCAGCAAGCCAGCCGGGATCAGCGCATTGTTCATGATCGCCAGTACGCCGGCATTCACCTTGGTCGCCCCCTTGTTCCACAGGAAGTAACCGAGGCCGGAAGCCCCCATCCCCAGCCACACCAACAGCCCCCATTGCACCGAGCTGGTCGGGTAGCGCGGTGTGCCCAGCAGCAACCAGGCCAACGTCGCGACCAGCGCCGCACCGGCATAGAAGCAGGCAAACACCTGATGCTGCGGCAGCGTGGTCTCTTCGCGCGCCATCAGCCACTTATAGGTGATCTGGCCAAAGGCGAAGCACAGGTTGGCCGCCTGCACCACCAGAAAGCCGATGACGAAGTTCGAGGTCAGATGGTCATAACGGATGATTGCCGCACCGATCACCGCCAGTGCCGCCGTCAGCAAATAACGGCCGTTAAAGCGGTGCGCCAGCAGATCGTTGATCAGGGTGACATACAGCGGAGTGAAGATGGTGAAGATCAGCACCTCCGGCACGGTCAGCAGCAAGAAGGAGTGGTAGTAGAACAGGTACATCACCCCGAGCTGAATACCGCCAATCCCCATCAAGGAGAGGGTCAACCTCGGCCGCAGATGCGACAGGCGCAGGAATGGCAGGAACACCAGCAACGCCAGCAGGGTGCGGGTCATTACCATAAAGTAGGCATCCACCTGGCCGGCCAGATAAACACCGATAAAGCTGAAGGAGAAGGCCCACAGCAGGGTGACAAACGACAGATAGCCCATGTTCGGCTCCGCGACAAAAACAGGGCGCCGATCATGCCGCAGGGCTTAAGGCTTGAACAGGCCGGTCAGGCAAACCGGCCTTGACGAGTGGTGATTAATTGAGCGCATCGCGCGCACGGGCCAGATCGGCGAGGATCGGCCCCGCCTCCTGATGCCGACGCAGCTCGCGAAACAGCGCATCGGCCTGCGGATAGGCCTGACGCAGATAGCTGAACCACTGCTTGATGCGATTGGGGAAGTAGAGCCCCTTATCGCCTTTGACTTCCAGCTCCCCATAGCGGCAGAGCAGCGCCAGCACCTCGGGCCACGGCATCGGCGCGGCATTGTGCTGCACCACCGCCGCCAGATTGGGCACGTTGAGCGCGCCACGCCCGAGCATCAGATCGGCACAGCCGGTTTCGGCACGGCAACGCACACCATCGGCATGGTTCCAGATCTCGCCATTGGCAATCACCGGGATCGACAACCGCTCGCGGATACGGCCAATCCACGACCAGCGGATCGCCTCGGCGCGGTAGCCATCTTCCTTGGTGCGGCCATGTACAGCGAGTTCGCTCGCCCCGCCCTGTACGGCGGCATCGGCGATCTCCAGACAATGCGACGGATCGGACCAGCCAAGGCGAATCTTGGCGGTCACCGGCAGCTCAGCCGGTACCGCGGCGCGCACGGCGGCGATAATCCGCTGCAGCAGATCCGGCTCTTTCAGGATCACCGCCCCGCCCTTGGACTGGTTCACCAGCTTGGCCGGGCAGCCGAAATTCAGATCGATCCCCGGCGAGCCGAGCGCCACCGCACGGGCAGCGTTCTCCGCCAGCCACTCCGGTGACTGGCCAAGCAGCTGCACCCGCACCGGCGTGCCGGAACGGGTACGCCCGCCCTGCAGCAGTTCGGGGGCCAAGCGCAGAAAGGTACGATCCGGATGCAGGCGATCCGTCACCCGCACGAATTCGGTGACACACAGATCATACGGGTTGATGGCACTGAGCAACTCGCGCATCAGCGGGTCGAGTACCCCTTCCATCGGCGCCAGAATAACGCGGCCGACGCGAACATCGGCCGGGGTCACCCCAGATTCGGCGCTGACGATCACGCCACCACCTGCGCCTGACGACCTTCGAAGCTCACGACCTGACCGGCGACAATCTTGCAGCGCTTGCGGGTTTCCAGTGCACCATCGACGGTCACCAGCCCCTCGCCGACCGCAGCCTTGGCCATGGCACCACTGTCACACCAGCCCAGAATCTTCAGCAAATCACACAGCGCCACATGCTCGTGGCCTTCCAGCGCGAAGGTTTCCATCACTTACTCCAGCTTGATACGCACGACCCGATGCCATGCGGCGCGCATCTATCGCACAAAACGGCGCGGCTGTCGAGTCCGGCGCGCGATGCCGCGTCCAAGCGCCAGACGAGCGGCAGGCCGAGAGGGTGTTCCCGACCCGATGACAGGCGTAACATGACGTGCCCTTCATCAATCAGCGTGACCCTTATGATCACCCTACGCCGCATGCGTAATGACGAATTTCCGGCCTATTGCGACTACTTTATTGCCGATTACGCCCAAGAGATGGTGCAGAACTACGGCCATCGCCTGGACGTGGCCCTGCAATTAGCCGAGCAGGATTTGCGCCATGCCTTTCCCACCGGGCCAGACAGCGGCTCGCACACATTGCTATGTATGGAAGCAGTGATCGCCGGCCAACCCCAGCTAGTCGGCTATCTATGGCACGGCCTCCAACCTGCCGACCACGCCACCTTTATCTATGACATCTATGTCGCCGCGCCCTTCCGCGGTCAGGGTTTTGGCAAGCAGGCCATCGCCGAGTTGGAAAAGCAGTTAGCCACACAAGACATTCACCAGATCAAACTCCGCGTCGCCTTCCATAACCCACGCGCCCTGAAGTTGTATCAAGCGCTTGGTTTTGCCATTACTGGCTATAACATGGCGAAGCAACTCGCAGCAGATTGACAGCACCCTTACCGTACAGTGAATACGCAGGCTATGATGGGCCGCTTACCACTGCAGTGGCGCCAATATGGTGAAACAGCCAACAGGAAGTCGTACATGGCTATTGAGATCAGAGAAGCTACTATCGCCGATATCGCGCAGATCATCGCCATCGGCCGCGATACCTACCGTCAGCATTTCGCCGACATCTGGCGCAACATGGATACCTTCCTCGATCAGGACTTTTCTTGCGCAGCAGTGACCGCCTGCGTTAGCCAGCGCGATAAGCACCGTTATCTACTGGCATGGAAAGAGAATGAACTGGTTGGTTTCGCCAAACTGAACCTGGATACCCAACTACCGGGCCAAGCTGGGCACGGTGTCGAACTACAGAAAATTTATCTGACCCGAGCCGCCGTGGGCCACCACCTCGGCAGCCAATTACTACAGACCAGCCTGCAAATTGCAGCCACACTGCAGCGCAGCTATGTCTGGTTGGATGTGCTGAAGAGCAACCATTCGGCTCAACAATTCTACCGCCGACATCAATTTACGGTGACAGGAGAGATACCGTTCAGCACCGACTGCCAGGAAATTGGAATGTGGGTCATGGTGCGGCCACTGACCGCTGCCGAATTGGCAATGACTGCGCCCACCGAGCTAACGAGCTTGGTTAGCGCATCATGACCCGCGTCGCCCCTCACATCCAAGGTATATTGCTGGATATCGACGGCACCCTGGTACTGCATGGGCAACCACTACCCGGCGCTATCGAGACGCTGAACACCTTACGCCTGGCCGGTTATGCGCTGCGCTTTATTACCAATGCGACCGGTCAACGTCGCGAACAGATCGCGGCTCGGCTGGCGGGGCTGGGTTTTACTATTCACGCCGACGAAATACAGACCAGTGTCGATGCAGGTCTACATTATCTGACCACGCAACGAGCCGGCCAATCAGGTTTCCTTGCGATTCCTGATGCAATTAAACCGTTATTTGCAGACCTGCCGCAAACCACCACTCAACCGGATTATGTATTACTCGGCGATCTGGATGCGCAATTTGATTATGCGATACTCAATCAAATCTTTAATTACCTGCGCGCAGGCAGCCAATTGATTACCTTTCATCGCAATCCGTTTTATTTTCGGGGCGGTCAAACCTGGCTGGACAGTGGCACCTTCACCTTGGCGCTGGAACAGATTACTGGCCAGCAGGCCATTGTCACTGGTAAGCCGTCTGCAGCGCTGTTTCTAAGTGGATTGGCCAGTATGGGCTTACAACCCGATCAAGTGATCATGGTCGGAGATGACGCCACCTCGGATTACCTCGGCGCCAGCGCGCTGGGCATCCACGCCTATCTGGTCGGCAGCGGCAAATTCCAGCCGGCACACCTTGACCAGTACCAGGTCAGTCGCGACCGCTTACTGCCGCAGATATCAGATTTGCTGCATCTTCTCCCGCACTAAGCCCAAGCAATACCGCATCAGATAAAACAAAACCGCCTGTCCAGCGGTTTTGTTTATATCCAGCACGCTTAACCGTGATGATGCTTCTTGTAACGACCGTGGCCATGACCCGGCTGCCATTCGGCGTTGTCATCATAATAACGGTCGTCATAACGGTTGTTATAACGCTCATTATTGTAGTTGCTGCGCGCATGATGCGCAGAACCGCGGTTATCACCACGGCCATCGCCGATGGCGGCACCGGCAGCACCACCCAAACCGGCACCGATCAGCGCGCCATTCTGGCCGCCAGTGTGCTTGCCGACCACAGCACCACCCAGCGCACCCAGACCACCGCCAATGGCGGCTTCATTCTTGTTACCGCGCTTGGCGGTCGCGGCACCACCCAGGGCGCCACCAATGGCGGCACCAGCCAGCTGGCCATTCGAACCACCCACCTGCTGACCGATAATGCTGCCAGCCACACCACCCACGGCACTGCCCAGCGCAGTTTCAAACTTCTCACCAGCGAACGCCGGCAGTGCCAGCATGCCAACCAGTAACCAGCCATATTGCTTCTTGGACATCGTGTACTCCATCTTCTCAGCGGACGATCAAACTGCTGCCAATCTAGCACGATTACCTAGCCTGACCACGCCAATCACATGCCGGTTGAGGCGGCGTTTATCCACCCCCTCATTGAGCAAACGTTTGAACAACCAGGCGTAGGATGTGTCGTGTTTTCAGGCATATGCCCAGGGCCGCACCATGGTGTCCGATTGACAACCAGAGGGCACCTCCCTAACCTGAAAAACACCGTTTCGACGGCCTATTTAGCGATCATGTACAGGATCTTTAGCAGCAACCAATTGAAATAGATATAAAAATGGCTTCGATTGTGATCTGATTTTATCGCCAAACAAAACCGCCACGCAC
>JAYROM010000099.1:0-19462 GCA_041911695.1 Aeromonadaceae bacterium | reverse complement strand
TGTGATCGGCAAGTGCTTTTTTGCAATTCACGTTCATTCGCTCACTATCTAACCGTTACGAATAAATTCCGTACGAATCTGCCATTCATCACAGGTTCTGACCGCTATTTTCGCTGTCCAGCTTGCGTTTGCAGGGCTCACATCACATATCGAAACCGTGCAGGACTTGCTCTCCTACTTGTCATGACGTCAGCTATCTGCTCAGGTGAGCGGGATTTGAAAAACAAAGGGCTGCACTAGGCAGCCCTTCATATCTCTTACTGTCTAGCAGTACGGCTTAGTTGGCAGCCGCTGCGGAGGTGGCAGCAGAGGCTTCAGCAGCTGGAGCCGCCGCAGAAGTCGCCGGTGCAGCGGAGGTCGCTGCGGCAGCAGAGGTGGCTTCAGTGGCTTGTGCTGCCGGCGCGGCCGGCGCCTGCTCAACCTTCTTCTCACCGCAAGCAGTCAGTGTCAGTGCTACCAGACCAGCCAGGAACAGTGCGTTCTTCATTGTTATATGCCTCGTTATTGTTAAACCAGAAATTGAAACATCGCTCTATTGTTGTGCCACTTTGCAGTGGCGCACCAATATGGACCAAAGTTTTAACAATGACAAGACACTGAGCCCCAAACAACACTTCTCACCGAAATTCCAGCACAGGACAGATGCAGTCACGCCCAGAGCCTGTTCTAATAATCAGGATTACTCGTCATCACAAGCAGGCCACCTATGACCTACTCTCCGAACCAACTGATCGAACTAGGCTATGAACTGTTTCTGGAGCATGCCAGCGCGCAATTGCCGCCAGAAGATATCGTGGATATCACGCTCGAATTTGAAACCCGTGGTGCAGTCGAAAGTTGCCCACCGAGCGCTGATTGGATCGCTGAATTGCAGGGGCCGTTTGATGCCAGCCAATGGATAGAAATCTGGGTAGGTCTGCTCGACCATCAGGATGAGTTCGATATTTTGTACTGCAAACTGCTGCTCCCCCAAAATGGGGATCGCACTCAGGTTTGCTGGCGCTGGAAAACCGCCGATCAAGCGTTGCCGTTCTAATCCAGCGCTTTGGCCAACGCTTGCAGACAATGCGCACACCAGCACGCCTGGCCCGGCACATTCTCCCGGCCATCTGATGCTATCGGCGCCTGCTGCATGCACCAGCAATTTTCTACGGCTTGCCCGGTTGAGAACGCACAGTCATTGGTCGCACCACAGCGCGGGCAGATGCCCGCACTGTCTGGACGAATAGCCGGTAGATCAGGAACCGGTGCGTCGATGGCCTGAATGCTCACCCCTGGTTCAGTCATGGTCGACCGGGGCTGTCAGGCGAATGCCATCCTCTTCAATCGCAATCAGTCCCTGCTTATACAGACCACCAATCGCCTTCTTGAACGAGCCTTTGCTCATATTGAACAACTGGCTGATCAACTCAGGCGCACTCTTGTCACCGACCGGCATAAAGCCACCCTTGCGTTGCAGCACCTGCAGGATCTTGTCCCCGGCCTGATCACTGCCGGCCTTACCGGTTTGCGTCAGTGTCAAATCTAACTTGCCGTCTTCACGCACCTGACGGACATAACCGACGGTGTCACGGCCCATGGTGACGCGGCCAAACAGTTCATTGCGAAACAGCATGCCGATAAAGCGACCATCGACAATACATTTGAAGCCCATCGGGGTCTGCGCATAGGGTAGCAGTTTAACCTGGGCACCACGCTCATACTCCGGCCAGCCTTCGGTCAGGAAGCGATCAAGCTTGCTGCTGGCAGCCACGCGGCCTTCATAGTCCAGATACAGATGCACAACATAGTACTTGCCGACCTGCATCGGTACTGCTTGCTCGCGAGTTGGCACGAACAGGTCCTTCTTCAATCCCCAATCGAGGAAGGCCCCTAAACGGGTCACCGACACCACCTTAAGGCCGACAAACTCCCCTACCAGCGCATGGGGTTTGACCGTGGTGACCGTCAACTCGCCATCATCCAGCAGAACAAACACGCTGATCTGGCTGCCAGGGACACTGTCTGCCGGCATTTGGCGGGCAGGCAGCAATACTTCACCGTAGGTATCAGCGTCCAGCCAGCCACCCTTGTCATCACGACGAAGCAGCGTCAGGCTATTGAAAGTTCCGGGTCTGATCATGGATTGAGCCTCTTTGGCTACCGTGTCGGCAGCATCGAACAAACCAGCCGAGCTGGCAATAAAAACCGGCAACAAAAAAGGCGCTCAATGAGCGCCTTTAAGCCGCGAGCCTGAGATTAGGCGCGCTGGAAATCCAGGTGCAGGATCTTGGCCTTAACCGGGTGACGCTGGATAGCGACAACCTTGGCAACCACTTCCTTACCTTCGATAACCAGAGTGACCGGTTCGTTGTAGAAAGCGTCGGTAGCCTGAGCGATGAAGATCTTGTTGTGGTCCAGGGTCAGGGACAGAGCTTCCTGGCCGGCGCCGTAGATAACAGCCGGGACCATCTCGTCACGACGCAGGCGGCGGCTCGCACCTTTCCCCAGGTCGGAACGCAGTTGAGCTTCAAAAGTATAAGCCATGATATTTCTCACTTTATGATGTAATTGACTGGCCCGCAGATGCGACCGTCCACAAGCCTCGAGTAAAACGGCGCGGATATTAACATCAGCGTAGGGCATAGACAAGCCGGATCATCGCGCCGTGGCGCCAGGATGGCAGAGTTTTGGCTCGCTTATGATCGCGAAAGGCGCTCGGCGTAGCCCATCAGACGATGAAACATCACGCGGCGTTCGTTCGGCGACATCGCCGACAGCCGAGCCATATGCTCAACCGTCGGACACTGCAAGACCAGTCCGACCCGCAAATTACGCGGATTATTGTCCAGTGCATCACGGTTGGCGGCAAACAACGCCAGCACGTAAAGATAGGGATCCTGGCCCGGCCCCGCTAACTGGTTGCCAATACGCCATAAGGTATCGCGCGCCCCTTGTACCCGATAACACGCTGTCGGCCCCTGACTGGCCGAGCGCGCAGACTGGCTGTTATCAGCCGGCAAGGTGTCATCAAACTGCAAGCGGGCCGTCTGGTCAGCGCGCACATGGAACTTGGCACGCCAACCTCGCTCAACACGATCGACCTGTTCTGCCGGGTACTGCTCGCCCTGCCAAAACAGGCTCAGCGCAGCCGCTTGAGGCTGATAGGCAATACTGGCTTCAGGGATGGTGACCCACGTCTCTTCGGCAATCGGCTGAATTTGTACCGACGCCAGCCACAGCATCATCCACCATCCACCCATACCAATTCCCCTGCTGCCTGATAAATCCTATCTATCAAGGATATGCGTTGAAACCGTCGCATGCACGCCGTCACCGATCATTGACGGTCAATCGCAAATGACGCTTACGCAATCCCGCTCTCTTGCTGCGCGCGCCAGATGCGGGTCAACGTACTGAGGGAGACTCGCTGCCGACCATCGGCATCAAAGTTATCGGCCGCCAGCCACTGCTGCAGAATGACCGCCAGGGATGGCCATTCACTATCGATCAGTGAGAACCAGGCAGTATCTCGGGTACGCCCCTTATAGACGATGGCTTGACGGAAGATCCCTTCAAACTGAAAGCCAAGTCGCTGTGCAGCAGCGCGTGATGGACCGTTAAGCGCATCGCACTTCCACTCATAGCGGCGATAACCCAGCTCAGCGATGGCGTATTGCATCAGCAGATACTGGGCCTCAGTCGCCAGACGGCTCTGTTTCAGCCGCGGCGAATATTGCACATAGCCCACTTCAATACAGCCGTTCAGCGGATCCTGGCGCATCAGCGATACCGACCCCAGCGCCTGTCCACTCGATTGGTCGACAATCGCAAAGTGCAGCGGGTCGCGTGACGCCTCCATCTGCGCGAAATGTGCACGCCAGGCAGACTCATCGCCAAATGGACCGACCGGGAGATAAGTCCACTCTCGGGCATCACTGCCAGCATAGGCTGCGATCAGACTGTCACCATGCAGGGCCGCACTAAATGGCTCAAGGCGACAATACTGCCCCTGCCATGCTAAGGGCTCCGGGCGATGACGCGGGGTCCAATCTGGCAAGTCCTGACCGACGGGTTGTTCGAATTGATTGAGAATAAAGGATGATGTCCGTTCCATGGAGACCTCGACGACTGAATACACGACAGCAGTTCACCATAGCAGACTCCGTATACGGACCGAAGGACATACCGGTGTCATACGGCAAATGATTGCACAAACCGTGCACACCAATAGTTATTAATAACGATTCGCATTTGTAATGCAAAACAGCTTTTTGTATAGTCGCGCCATATGTGAGGCTGATCGCGCACTCGGTCCGCACGCCACACCGTTGTCACAGGAGTAGTTCGTCGTGAAAGAGTCATCCCGCATCTGGCTGGCAAGCAGCCTGACCTTGGGCATTCATGCCGGGGTGGCCGGTCTGCTGGTCTGGCATGGTGCGCAGGCCACGACGGCCATGTTGCCTGCTCCTGCCGAGGTGATTGCGGTCTCTTTCACCGCGCCGGCCGCCGAACCTGCCACACCTGCCGCGCCACCTACACCGCGCGAAGAGACGCCGCAAGAAGAGACGCCGCCACCAACACCGATCCAACCGCCCGCACCGGTCGAGACACCTCAACCGGAGATCAAGCCCAAGCCGGTGGTCAAACCCAAACCGGTCGCGCAGCATGCGCCGAAAAAGATGGTCAAACATCCCCCTAGCCCTGCGCAACCGGTCACTCAAACCGCACCGACAACTCCCACGGTGCAACCAGCCCCGCCGACTGCGTCCCCCAAGCCAGCCCCGGTGCTGCGCCGGGCCGGCGCGAACGAACATTTCCCGGCGCGTTACCGTGGTCAACCACAGGCACCAAACTACCCCCCGTTGGCCGTCCGTCGCCAGATGGAAGGCACGACGTTGCTAGAGGTCGTGATGGATGACCATGGCAATGTCATCGCCTTATCGGTGAAACAGAGTACTGGTTACGACATTCTGGATCGTGCGGCCATGGATGCGGTACGCCAGTGGAAGTTTGTTCCGCCCAGCGGGGTCACCGGACCGAGTCGAGCACTGGTGCCCGTCAAGTTCAGTCTGACCAATTAAGCCGCTTAGCGACGTCGCTGGCAGCACCTCGCTTGCCAGCCCTATAAGCCGCACCAAAAACAAGGGGCCTGCAACTGCAGGCCCCTTGTCATATCGGACAGGATGAGCGAATTAGACCAGTTCAATCACGTTGAAACGCACATCCGGATTGACGTCAGCGTCGTAATCCACACCACTCCAGCCGAAACCGAACAGCTTGAGGAACTCGTCCTTGTAGCCTTGGTAGTCGGTCAGCTGCGACAGGTTTTCGCTGGTGATCTGCGGCCACAGATCACGGCAGGCCTGCTGCACATCGTCACGCAGCTCCCAGTCATCCATGCGGATACGGCCCTTTTCGTCGGTCGGGGTGGCATCGCCACTGAACAGACGGGTCCAGAACATACGCTGGATCTGCTCCAGACAGCCTTCGTGCAGCCCCATCTCCTTCATGATGCGGAACGACATGGCGATATACAGCGGCATCACCGGAATCGCAGCAGAAGCCTGGGTCACCACCGACTTCAGCACTGCGACATAGGCGGCCCCACCGCGGGCAGCCAGACGCTGGTTCAGTGCCGCACTGGCACGATCCAGATCTTCCTTGGCGCGACCCAGGGTACCGTGCCAGTAGATTGGCCAGGTCAGATCGGTACCGATATAGCTGTACGCCACCGTCTTGGCGCCATCAGCCAGCACACCGGCCTGGTCCAGCGCATCCAGCCACAGCTCCCAGTCTTCACCGCCCATCACCTTGATGGTGTTGGCGATCTCTTCTTCATTGGCCGGATCAACCTGCGCTTCGACGATGACATCCTTGTTGGTGTCAATCGCGGTGGTCTTGTAGACCTCGCCAATCGGCTTGAGCGCGGAGCGCACCACTTCGCCGGTATCCGGCAGTTTGCGCACCGGCGAGGCCAGCGAGTAGACCACCAAATCGATCTGGCCCAGATCTTCCTTGATCAAGGAGATCACCTGATCACGACATTCGTTGGAGAACGCATCGCCATTGATGCTCTTGGCATACAGGCCCGCTTCGGCCGCGGCCTTGTCAAACGCCGCGGCGTTGTACCAGCCGGCAGACGCGGTTTTCTTCTCGCTACCCGGCTTTTCAAAAAAGACGCCAATCGTCGACGCACCGCTACCGAAGGCCGCGGTGATCCGCGAGGAGAGGCCGTAGCCGGTGGATGCACCGATCACCAGCACGCGCTTCGGGCCGTTTTCCAGCTTGCCTTTGCTCTGGATGTAGGCGATTTGCTGGCGGACATTGGCCTCGCAGCCGGCCGGATGGGTGGTGGTGCAGATAAAGCCACGGACCTTGGGGGTAATGATCATGGTCGATTCTCTGTTTTGAATAGGTGAAAAATGCGTTAAATGATACACGATTTGCGGTGCACTGTGACATCCGAGCTGTTAGCAGTAAAGATGTCGCACCCCGCACCGAGGAAAACCGCCGCTGATGAGCCATCCGCACGGCAACCCGAAGGCCTGTGCTAGACTCGCCGCCGACACGACGTAGGCCCACCAAGCGGAGCGGATCAACGCCTCACGCGTTCTGGCCTCACGCGTTCTGTCTGATGAGAAATCCAGGAGTAAGCACGTTGCAATTACGACCCTACCAGCAGGAAGCCGTACAGGCCGTCATCCACTATTTTCGTCGGCATGATGAACCGGCGGTGATCGTGTTGCCCACAGGCGCTGGCAAGAGTGTGGTGATTGCCGAACTGGCACGCATTGCCCGTGGTCGGGTGCTGGTGCTGGCCCATGTGCGCGAACTGGTCGCGCAGAATCACGCCAAATATGAGGCCCTGGGCGTTGAAGAGAGCCTGCGCGCTGATCTGTATTCCGCCGGGCTCGGTCGTCATGACAGCCAGCGAAGAGTCATTTTCGGCTCGATCCAGTCCGTGGCACGCCACCCGGAAGATTTCGCGGCGCCGGTCTCACTGCTGATCGTGGATGAATGTCATCGGATTGGGGATGACGACGACAGCCAGTATCGCCAGGTCATTGCCCTACTTCGGCAACACAATCCTAAGCTGCGCATTCTGGGGCTTACCGCCACCCCTTACCGCCTCGGTATGGGCTATATCTACCGTCTGCATTACCGTGGCATGGTGCGCAGTCATGAACCCAGGTTATTCGAGCAGTGCATCTATGAGTTGCCACTCCGCAAGATGATCCGCGATGGCTACCTGACACCCCCGCACCTGATTGACGCGCCGGCGGTGCATTACGACTTCAGCCAGCTCAAGGCGCGCGAAAACGGCCTGTTCAATGAAGAGGAGATCAACCGCGAGCTTAAACGCCAGCGTCGCGTCACCCCGCGCGTGGTCACGCAGATCCTCGACTATGCCGCCGAGCGCCAAGGCGTGATGATCTTTGCCGCGACCGTTGAACATGCCCGCGAGATCCACAGCTTGCTGCCAGATGGTCAGGCTGCCTTGATCACTGGCGCCACCCCAACCCAAGAGCGCGATGCGCTGATCGAGGCCTTTAAAGCGCGTCAGTTACGTTTTCTGGTCAATGTCTCGGTACTGACCACCGGTTTCGATGCGCCGCATGTCGACCTGATTGCCATTCTACGCCCGACTGAATCGGCGGCCCTCTATCAGCAGATGGTCGGTCGCGGCCTGCGTTTGTCCCCCGGCAAGCAGGATTGCCTGATCCTGGATTACGCGGGCAATGGCTGGGATCTGTATGCACCGGAGATCGGTGAGCCCAAGCCAGATGCCGACACAGTCCCGGTGCAGGTACTCTGTCCGGCATGCGGCTTTGCCAATGCATTTTGGGGTCGTTTGGATATTCATGGTAAAGTGATTGAGCATTTTGGCCGTCGTTGTCATGGATTTTTTGAAGATGAGGATGGACAACGGGAATTTTGCGATTATCGTTTCCGGGCAAAATTCTGCCCGGCCTGCGGCGCGGCCAACGATATCGCGGCACGACGCTGCCATACGTGTGACACCCTGCTGCTGGATGCCGATGATCAGCTCAAGGCGGCGTTGGCCCTGCGCGATGCGCGGGTGATCCGCTGTGCAGGGATGACCCTGCAGCGTCAGTTGCGGCAAGGACGGGAACGTCTGGTGGTCGTCTACCATGACGAGGACGGCGCAGAATTACGTGAAACATTACATGCCGACTCGGCCAGCGCCATCGAGCATCTCAACCAGTTTGTGCTCCGCCACTGGCGGGCGCCCGGTCTGGCACCGGTGTTACAAACGCTGGCGCAGGTGCTCGAGGCTGACGCTGATGCAGCGTTACGTCATCCTGATTTCGTGATTGCCCGCAAGCAGGGGCACGTATGGCGTATTACAGAAAAAATATTTGATTACCAGGGCCGGTATCGGACTGCTAATGCCCTGGGCTAGAGGATAAAGATGAACCGTTTTCGCATTTTGCTGTGTGCAGGCCTGCTGGCCGCAGGCAGCGCCAACGCTGCCGTATTACAAGCCCCTGAGGGCGCCCGCGTCGCCGTCGCCTACACGGTTCCCGGCAGTAACCAGATCGGTGGCGTACACACCGATGCCTTCATGATTCCGGCCTCAACACAAAAAGTCCTCACCGCCACCGCCGCCTCACTGTTTCTTGGTATGGACTGGCAGTTCCAGACCCGCATGCTGGCCAAAGCCGGTGCGCTGGATGCCGGCAAGGCCAGCGGTACCTTGGACAGCGACCTGGTGCTTGAATTTAACGGCGCACCGGATCTGACCCGGCAGATGCTGGTCAACCTGCTCGCCTACCTCAAGCAACAAGGGATTACCCGTATCAATGGCGATATCGTGATTGATGTCAGCCACTATGCAGGTTACGACCGCGGTAATGGCTGGTCGTGGAACGACTTGCCGATCTGCTTTACCGCCCCGGCCTCCGGCGTGGTGATCGACCGAAACTGTGTCTATGCCCAGCTGAAGGCCGATAAAGTAGGCGAAATTGCCCAGCCCGTGATCAGCAGCGGCCAGCCGATCACCATCACCAGTGAAGCCCAGGTAGTCACCCTGAATGACTACTATAACGGCTGTGAGCTGGAGGTGAATCTCGATTCCGGTAACAACTACCACATGACCGGCTGCATTCCGGTACAGCCGGGCAAACCTTGGCCGCTGTCGTTTGCGGTGCAGGACCCGACCACCTGGGGGATGAGCATTACCGACTGGGCAGCGCGCAAGGCCGGCCTGAGCTGGAGCGGCAAGGTGCGCCAGGTCCGCAAGTCGCCGGACAATCTGGCGGAAATCGCCCATGTGGCCTCTGCCCCGCTCGCCAAGTTGCTCGACCGTATGCTCAAGCATTCGGACAACCTGATTGCCGACAGCCTGGCGCGTGCGCTGGGTTGGGAATACTTCAAGCGCCCGTCCAGTTACGCCACCGGTGCCAACGCGGTGCGTGAGATCCTACGTACCCGTGCCGGTATCGATTTGGGCTCCGCCCTGCTGGCGGATGGCTCGGGTCTTTCCGCCCATAACCTGATCAAGGCCAGCCAGATGCTGGAGGTGCTCAACTTTATCGCCCTCAATGATCAGAAATTGCAGCTGATCAGCAAATTGCCGGTCGCCGGGGTGAGCGGCACCCTGGGCTCGCGCGGCAGCGTGCAAATGCCACCGCTGGTGAAGAACGTCACCGCCAAGACCGGGACGCTGCAGAACGTCTCCAACCTGGCCGGTTTCATGACCACCGCTTCCGGCCAGCGCAAGGCGTTCGTGGTGATGGTCAACGGCCTCACCTTCCCACCGAAAATCCGTGAGGCACTCAAGGCCAAACGTATCGCCTCGCCGCACTATCGCTTCGAGCGCGCCGTGCTCGAGGAGATCTATCGCGGCGAGCAGGTACAAATCAGCGATTAATGCTTCCTGGGGCCGTGCAAACGGCCCCATTTTTTTGCAGACGATCCCGCCAGTTCCCCACCCCCAAGGTAGTGCAGCCGCGCACCATCAAACAGCACAACAGTTTGTTATTCTAGTTTCAGTAAAATATCTGAAATTATATTTGTGTGAATGACAATTTCATCGCCACTCTATCTGAAAAAAAGCCCGTTTTGCGGGTTGCCAGTCCAGCACGGAAGGAGAAGAATAAGAACGTATCGGCGCTCAGGAACCCGCGCCAAGCAACAGGACAACCATTCAGATGTACTCAATCGACAAATCCCACAAGCTGGACAATGTCTGTTACGACATTCGTGGACCGGTGCACAAAGAAGCCCGTCGTCTGGAAGACGAAGGCCATCGCATTCTCAAACTGAACATCGGCAACCCCGCGCCGTTCGGTTTTGATGCGCCGGAAGAGGTGATCAAGGACGTGATCGTCAACATGTCCCAAGGTCAGGGCTACTGTGACTCCAAGGGGCTGTTCGCGGCGCGTAAGGCGATCGCCCAGCATTACCAGCAGAAGGGTTTGCGCAAGGCCGATGTCGATGACATCTACATCGGCAACGGTGCCTCCGAGCTGATCGTGATGTCGATGCAGGCATTGCTCAATAACGGCGATGAGATGCTGGTACCGGCCCCGGACTACCCGTTGTGGACCGCCGCCGTCACCCTGTCCGGTGGTCACCCGGTGCACTATATGTGTGATGAGCAGGCTGACTGGTATCCTGATCTGGATGATATCCGCAGCAAGATCACCCCGCGCACCCGCGGCATCGTGCTGATCAACCCGAACAACCCGACCGGTGCGGTGTACAGCACCGAGTTCCTGCTGCAGGTGATCGATATCGCCCGCCAGCACAACCTGATCATCTTCGCCGACGAAATCTACGACAAGATCCTCTACGACGATATCGCCCACCACAGCATCTGCACCCTGTGCGATGACGTGCTGGTAGTGACCTTCAACGGTCTGTCTAAGGCCTACCGCGCCTGCGGTTTCCGTCAGGGCTGGATGATGGTCAGCGGGCCGAAACAGAACGCCCGCGGTTATGTGGAAGGGTTGGAGATGCTGGCCTCGATGCGACTGTGTGCCAACGTACCAATGCAGTTTGCCATCCAGACTGCACTCGGTGGCTACCAGAGTATCAACGAGCTGATCCTGCCCGGCGGCCGCCTGCGCAAGCAACGCGACCTGGCCTGGGAGTTGGTCAATCAGATCCCGGGGGTCTCCTGCGTCAAGCCCAAGGGCGCCCTGTATATGTTCCCGCGCCTCGACCCCAAGGTCTATCCGATCAAGGATGACCAGAAGATGGTGTTTGACCTGCTACAGCAAGAGAAGCTGTTGGTGGTGCAAGGGACCGGCTTCAACTGGCCGTCCCCCGACCACTTCCGTCTGGTATTCCTGCCGCAGGAAGAGATCCTGCAGGATGCAATCGGCCGTCTGGCCCGCTTCCTGAAAACCTACCGTCAGTAAATCCATCACACCATTACGGGACCGTTTAGGTCCCGTATGGTTACCTATGCCGACTGTAAGGCCTAGTCCAGCCGGTATCCCCGGCTTTTGTTGATGGATGGAGTTTGTAATGAGAGTGCGTCCCCTTGTCTGCCTGATCCCGTTGCTGGCTGTATTGGCTGGTTGCGAGCCATCTGATAGCGACATGCAGAGTGCGTTGCAGCAAAGCCTGAACGATACCAATAGCCTGACCACCGGTCTGTTTGGTGACAGCGGCAAGATTGACATCCTGGCCGTACACAAGCAAAAGTGCGATAAGCAGGGTGAGTTGTGGCGTTGCGACGTCAACATCGAAACCCAGATACCGATTATTGGCCACAAGACCATGAACCAGACGCTGAAGTTCGCCAAAGACCAGGATCACTGGACCCTGGTGAACTAAGCCGCCCTCTAATGGAGTCACCATGACTGTCGAGCACACCAGCCACTTTTTCGCCCAACTTGCCCGCATGAAGCTGATCACCCGTTGGCCGCTGATGCGCAACGTGCAAAGCGAAAATGTCAGTGAGCACAGTCTGCAGGTCGCCATGGTGGCCCATATGCTGGCATTGATTGAGAACCGCGAATTCGGCGGCGAGCTTAATCCAGAGAAGATTGCGCTGATCGCGATGTACCACGATGCCAGTGAAGTCCTGACGGGGGATCTGCCTACCCCAGTGAAGTACCAGAACAGCGCCATGGCTGCCGAGTACAAGAAGATTGAAAAACTGGCAGAACAGCGTTTGCTAGACATGCTGCCAGCTGAGTACCGTGCCGACTTTGCGCCGTTGCTCGATTCTGCGTTGCTCAATCCGGCAGAAGCGGCAGTGGTTAAGGCCGCTGATACCCTGTGCGCGCTAAGCAAATGCCTGGAGGAGTTAGCCGCTGGCAACCAGGAGTTTGCCCCCGCGCAACGCCGCCTGCAGCAGATGCTGGATCAGCGCATGACCCCTGCGGTCGACTACTTTATGCAGGTCTTTCTCCCCAGTTTCTCGTTATCCTTGGATGAACTGTCTGCCGACCAGGCGGGTGAGTTGTAACCAGTCACCGGCTGTCATCACCTCGTCATCTGGTAACGGCATACTCCCTTTCGCACCTTGATGCTTGCTCATCAACCCCTTGGCGAGATATCTCGGTGCAGCCGATTCTCTTCATCTATCACTGATATCTGTTTGTACTGATAAGTCATCGTTACGCTCACCCGGCACAGTGCCCCTGTGCCGTTTTTTTAGGTTCAGCGCGCCTACTGACACCCCAATAACACCTACCCAAAGCACATTCATCAATTCCCGCTAAGGTGTGATGAACCTTTTTATCGCCGGTGATTTGCAGTGCCATTCAGCACTGCACGCTTGCAAAACATCCCCTGTCTCGGCATGCTGCCCCTAGTTGTTGAGAGGAGTTTTCATGCGCATTTTGCTACTGCAACTGTCTGGCTGGATCTGTGTACTGCTTGCGCTGGCCGGTATCGTGCTGCCGCTGCTACCGACCACCCCGTTCCTGTTATTGGCCGCTTGGTGCTTCTCGCGCAGCTCACCGCGTTTTCATCACTGGCTGATGCACCACCGCTGGTTTGGCAGCTACCTGCGCAACATACGTGCCGGGCATGGTTTGCCACGCCGCCAGACACTGACCGTGCTTGGACTGTTGTGGAGCACCCTCGCCATCTCGGCCTGGATGATCGAACACTGGTGGCTGCGCGGCCTGCTCTTGCTGATAGGCCTGCTGGTCTCCTGGCATCTGGCCACACTGTGGCGCAAGGGGCGCCGCAACCCGATCATGGTTAAACCCTAAGCCGTGCACGCCCGCCCGTTGCGCCGCGACGGCCAAAAGCCTATGATCGCAGCCCGTTTTTCCCGCCGGTAGCTACCCATGCTCAACAAGACTCTGACCTCGCGCCAGTGCGAACTGGTCATCTCCCTGCTGCAGGAAGTCCTGCGCGAAGGGGCCACGCTGGATCGTGCCTATGCACGCGCCTTTGCTGATCTGCATCTGCCTCCGGCGGAAAATGCGATCATCGCCCTGACCACCGGTGATCTGCTGCGTCGTCTCAACCTATACTGTGCACTGGCCGGCGTCGAGGTCGACCGTGCTGCAGCCACCGGCTGGAGCCTGCTCTGCGTCTGGCATCGCTTCCATAACCTGCCGATGCCGGATTGTGCCGCCGCCAACCAGATTGACACCAGAACCTATGAAGCCCGCAAGCAGCAGGCACGTGCCCTGCCGGCGGTGTGGGACGGTTGCCCGGCCTGGCTGGACGCGCTGGGCGAGACCCAGTTGGGTGAAGAAGCATGGGCGGCTGAACGTGCCGCCCTGGCGCGTACCCCGAAGCGCTATCTGCGCGTAAACACCTTGCGTTGTGATCGGGATACCCTGATCCAGCGTCTGGCCGATGAAGGAGTGCAAACCCGTCCGGTTGACGGCGTGACCAGCGCACTGGAGGTACTGAATGATGCTGCTCTGTTCCGTACTGCCGCCTTCCAGGATGGCTGGTTCGAACAGCAGGATGCGGGCTCGCAGCATATCGCCGCCTTCCTGCAGGTTAGCCCGGGGATGCGGGTGGTTGATGCCTGCGCCGGTGCCGGCGGCAAGACCCTGCAACTGGCTGCGGCCATGAATGGTAAAGGCCGTCTGCTGGCGATGGATGTCGAAGAGTGGAAGCTGGAAAACCTGCGTCAGCGGGCCCGCCGCGCCGGGGCGCACAATGTCGAAGCCCGTTTGATCACCTCCAGCAAGACCGTCAAACGGCTGAAAGAGACCGCCGACCGCTTGCTGCTGGATGTGCCCTGCTCCGGGCTTGGCGTGCTCAAGCGTAATCCGGATGCCAAGTGGCGTGACACCGAGCAGCGCCTGCCGGTACTGATGGCGCTGCAGGCCGACATCCTGCGCCGCTACTGCCAGATGGTGAAACCGGGTGGCCAGCTGGTCTACGCGACCTGCAGTATTTTGCCCTGTGAGAACGAGCAACAGGTGGCCGCGTTCCTTGCCGAACGCCCCGATTTCACGCTGGTTGCCGAACAGCATGTGCTGCCGTCACAGACCGGTTTCGACGGTTTCTATATGGCACGCCTGCGCCGCGCTGCGATCGATGATGGCCAAACCGCACCGGTGGATACTGCCGTGGAACAGACCACAGATAACAGTACAGAGCGCGCAGAGAGCAACGAGGCCTGACCCGGCCCTGACCCGACAGCAAGACCCGAACGGAGGCCAATCGCCTCCGTTTCTATTGGTGCGCGGTGCGCGGCTCAAAACGGCCGGTCTGCAAGTTATAGATCAGCTGATCCGGCGCCCAGTGCAGATCCTTTAACAGGGGATTTTTCAATCGGAACAGTTGCCGCTGCGCGGGGTGCACATAGTCGATACCCGGTTGGTTGAAATGCAGCCATAACTGTTGCAGCGACCCATCAGCAGCCGCCAAACGAATCCCTTTTTCCACCCGCTCAAGGCCAGCACTGTCTCGTGGATTCGCGTAGAAAAAGCGCGGTAAGTCGTAATAGAGCATCATCTTGGGCTCAAGCACTATCTCTGGATAGCGCTTGATCTCCGCCAATTCATCCGGTATCTCATTGATACCGCGACAGAACAGATCGAAACGCCCCATCGCCGTCATCGGGAACAGATTTTTGTAATTCGGTACTTCCGCCACCAAAAATTCGTTCGCGCGCAGGATATCGACATCCATCCAACCTGTGCCCTGACCATAAGACAGCAATTGCCAGGCCGCCAGGGTAGTGCGACTGGCCAACTGGGGTAACAGTGCGCGACGGGTATAACAGACGCGATAGCCAACAATGCCCAGATCCAGCTCATAACCGCCACGCAGTAACCCTTGATGTTCATATTCCGGGCTATAGCTCATCTTGATAATGAAGTTGGGATAGGTCCCTTGTTGCAGGGCCTTGAGTACGCGCGTGGTATTCATGACCGGACTGGGGAGCAGTTCAAACTCACCATACACGTCGCGGGTCTTTTCCAGTGCCAGACGTAACAACGCCATGTCATAGCCGTTACGGGTATCGTGCAAGGTCTCGGCGGAACGATACACGAAGGTGGTCACCGCGGCCGACACCGGGCATATGCTGCCGAACAACCCGATGGTTATCCATATGAGCAGGAGACGCACACCCCGCATAAATACTCCTCGCTTCGCGTTATCAGTAGCCAGTATAGGCAGCATCCTGACGCCACTGCAGCGCTAACCGGGCAGAATGCCAGGTTGCACACGCTTTTTACGTCGCCATACCGGACATCGGCGCCAGATGGGTATTCATCGGAATTTGTTGGTAATTTTTCGTAATCGGGAATGGATTTCCTTACCTCTGCCTATCACTACTCAGTCATATATGTAAAATGCATGTCCGAATCTGCCCGGCATCACTCGATGACAACATCTTCCCTAGCGAGGTCCTATGCTTCACTCTTGGCTGGCCCATTTTAGCCTGCGCCGCTTTGTCCGCTTTTCAATTGCCCTCATTCTGTTGACCCTGCTAGGCGCCAACCTGCTAGAACACAGCCTGAACGAACAACTCAAGGCCATGCGGCATCAAGCTGACTCGCTGCATCAGGCGCATATCCAGTTACAGGAGTTGCGTTACCACACGACCCAAATCCAGCAATTCCTGACCGATGCCTCGTTGACGGGTGATAAGGACGCCATCCAGGAGGCCCAACAGCACCAGACGGCCGCACAGCAGATACTGCAAGCGAGCCCACAGCTGGTCCCAGCGTTGGAAAGCCTGCTGGATAAACAATTTTTGATCGGCTCGCAGATGGTCGCCGCTTATCAGCAACAAGGTCGGGAAGCCGGCGATAAGCTGATGAAGCAGGAGAATGACGGATTTGATGCGCTATCGGCCGCGATTGCCGATCAGGTCGAGCAGACTCTCGCGCAACATGATCAACGTCAACAGCAGGCACGGGTGTTGATGGACCGTCTCGAACACGACATGAGTTCGCAAAGCATGGTACTGGCGGCCACGACATGCTTGCTGGTGTTGCTCATTCTGTTGGCGTTGAGTGCCAAGGTCATGCGGCCATTGCGAATGCTGGAGCGGAATCTCGACAACCTGAATCGTGGAGACAAGGATCTGGCGTTTCGTTTGCCCATCACCGGTCAAGATGAGTTCGCAGCGCTGTCGCGGGCATTTAATCAGTTTTTGGATCAAATGGATCACCTGATCGGTACGGTACAGCAGGTGTCGGGCGCCAATATCGATAGCCTGCAAACGTTGAAGCAGCAGATGCAGACCACCGGACAAAGCATGGATCAGGTTCAGCAGAATGCGGATGCACTGGCTACCGCGATGACCGAAATGGCTAGCACAGTGCAAGAGATTGCGCGCAATACCGAGGCTGCCAAAGAAGAGACCGCCTCAGCCCAGCGCGAAGTCAGTCATGGCCAGGAAGGGGTAGGCGAAGCTGTCACCCTGATCCGCAATGTGGCGGTAGATATCGAGCAGGCCGCTGAGATGATCAACCGACTGGAGCAGGAAAGCAGCCAGATCGGAGATATCGTTAATGTGATCCGCACCATTTCCGATCAGACCAACTTGCTGGCACTGAATGCGGCCATCGAAGCCGCGCGCGCAGGTGAGGCCGGACGCGGGTTTGCCGTGGTGGCCGATGAGGTCCGTCAGTTAGCTAACCGCACTCAGGGGGCCACCGTCGAGATCCAGCAAAAAATTGAGCAGTTGCAGCGCCAAACCGGTCAGGCGGTTGAAACCATGCACCAGACCACGCGACTGAGCGAGCAAGCGGTGGATCAAGCCAGCTCAGCAGGGAGTACCCTGCAAGCCATCGTGTCGATGGTGGATCAACTCAACCACCTCAACACCCAGATTGCCGCTGCGGCCGAGCAGCAGGCTCTGGTGGCGGAAGACACCAGCCGTAATGTGGTCAGAGTCGCTGAGATTGCCCACCATACCCGCGATCTCTCCAGACAGAGCGATCGGAGCGCACATGATGTGGAACATGCCAGTCAGCAGATCCAGCAACTGGCCGTGCCGTTCCGCGTGTCGCGTCGGTAAACACCTCGGTCCGCCCTCCAGTCAGGAGGGCGGAATCCCCGCTCTTCCATTCAACCGTCAGCGTCGTCTCAGACCGCCATTTACCGCGGCTGGCGAGCGCGAATACGAGCCATGGTATAGGTGTTGACGTACTCCCCAGCGCGAAACGCAAAGGCCTGATGCTCACCTTCCTGCACAAAACCAAACTTCTCATACAGCCGGATGGCCGGCAGGTTGTCGGTATAGACCTCGAGTTCAATACGTTCAATATTCAACCAGTTGTCACACTGATCGACTGCTGCCGCGACCAACTGCGTTGCCACCCCCTGCCCCAGCACCGACGAGCAGACCGCCAATCCGAACGAGGCCACATGCTTGCGACGTGGCCGGCTCAAAGTCTGTAGCCCGAGTTGCCCCACCACACGCCCCTCTAGTACGGCGAGCAGACTATGGTGGCCGGTATCCATTTGCGCGTGGTATTGCTCCCACAACTCAACCGAAGGGCAAGGTAATTGCAATGTGCCGTGAATGGCATGGGGTTGGGCATAAATTGCCTGAATGGCAGCCGCATCGCCCTTTTCTGCATGGCGGATGATCAGGTTCGTGGTCACTGGATGTCCATACTCGATAAGTGAATAACGGTCTCAGTCTCCGTGAGCGCGACAGAAATAACAAGACGGACACGGGGTCCGCCTGGTTATTCCTTTTCGGACTTCAAGCCCGTAGTCCGGTGTATCAGCGGGTAGAGAACAGGCTCACGCTCTTGATCAGATCATGTGCCAGCGTATCCAACTCAGCGACCGCCGTATGGCAGGAGGTCACAGCACTTGCCGTTTCACTGACCATGCCGGAAATGAATGAGACATGCTCAGCCAACTCATTGGAGGCAATCTGCTGTTCACTGGTCGCACTCGAAACTTCCCGAATCATGGTTAACGTATTGTCGGTGCTGGCAGTAATCTCCTGCAGAACCTGACTGACCGAGCGGGTAATCTCGACGTTATTGGCCACAATCGGCAGCACCGAGGAGAGTTCATCAGCCACCCGATCCGTCTCTTTCTGGATCACAGAGATGGTATCGGTGATTTCCGAGGTTGCCGTTGCCGTACGTGAGGCCAACGCGCGCACCTCATCGGCTACCACAGCAAACCCACGCCCCTGTTCCCCGGCCCGCGCCGCTTCAATCGCTGCATTGAGCGCCAGCAGGTTGGTCTGCTCTGCAATCGCACTGATCACCTTGACGATATTGCCAATCTCACCGGTGCGCACCTGCAGCGCCTTGAAATCATGTACCGACGATTCGATCTTCTCAGCCATCTGGGTAATGGTCGAGCTCGACTTACCGACCAGGGCCACACTGGCATTACTGGTATCATGTGAGGTATGCGAATTGGCTTCGGTCGCCTTGGCATTGACGGAGATTTCATGAATGCAGTGCGACAACTCCTGAATGGCTGCAGAGGTCGAGATCGATGCATCCGAGGATTTTTGCGACGAGTCTGCAATCACGCTGAACTCGGCGCTCAGTTTCTCCGTCGCCTGCAGCAAGCGTGACGAGGCGGTCTGGATGCTGGCGACCATATGTTTGAGAGAGTTCTGCATGGTCGTGATCGCCCCAAGCAGACTGTCGTGGCTGAAATGACCAGTAATCTGCTCATCAAGATTACCCTGTGCAATCCGGTTGGTGATCGCGACAGCATAATTCGGCTCGCCGCCTAACTTGCGCAATATGGAGCGACTGGTCATCACCACCATAGCGGTGATGGCAATAATGATACCCACGGCGATCGCCACAAAGCGCAGCGCAAAACTCCAATACACTTCGTTGAGGTCATCCATATAGACCCCCAACCCCATGACCCAATTCCAACCAGGAATTTTAGTCACGGCATTAACTTTAAGCACCTCTTCGGTAGAGCCCGGTTTGAAATTCGGTACCACATCAAAGATAAAGTCCTTATTTTGCAAGGCAGCAATATGCCCCTGATAGGAGGCTTGAACTTGGCCTAGCTTTTCTTTCTTCACATGAACCCGAGCGATGCCATTATTATCATTCGACCAGAC
>JAYROM010000098.1:0-12869 GCA_041911695.1 Aeromonadaceae bacterium | reverse complement strand
CTTCGGCAAAGCGCATCGGCCAATCACTATCAAAAAACGCGGCGCCGCCGACCGAGTCAAGTAACACGCGACAATCCACGCCGCGCTGTGCCGCGTCGATCAGTGCAGTGGCCACCTCATCGGCCCAGCCCCCCTCCTGCCAGATATAGAACTCCAGATAACAGGAGACTTTGGCAGCACGAATATCTTGGGCGATGGCAAACAGAATGGCATGCGGCTCATCCAGCAACTCATAGGCATTGCCGCCGAGCATCGGCGACCCCAAGCGGGCAAACACCAATTCGCTGATCGGCTCCGCCGCCGCCGAGACCCTCGCCGGTTGGCGGGTAAAACTGCTGACCAGTTCACTGACCCAGCGCGCAAACGGCGCATACAAGGCCCGCGCACGCTCGACCCGTTGCCGCCCGAGACGGATCTCACCAAACAGCAGATAGAGTGACACCCCGAGCACCGGGATAGTGAAAATCAGCGATAGCCAAGCCAGCGAGACGCCAATCGGGCGCCGCTTCATGATCACGCGCAGGACAATACCGAGGACAAGCAGTGAGTAGCCGCAGAAGACGGCGTAACCGATGACGCTATACAGATAGTCAAGGATCAGACCGTTCGACCCCATACGGGCTCCCGTTAAGACAAGGGTGATGGTTTCGGTGGAGCCCGATGATATCATGCCTCACCATCTTTTCGTCGAGGAATGCCGTTTATGCTTTCCACTCTGGTTCTCGGGCTGGCCTTGCATGTCGCCCCTGATGGTTACGTCAACATCACCGAACAACAGCTGGATCAGTATGTGGCCCAGCACATCAAGTTGACCCATCACTACGCGATGCCGGGGCTGTTCAGCGCCGATGTCAATATGTCCAATATGAAGGTGGCGCTGGCCCGCCAGACCAGCAACCAGGCAGAAGTCAATGGTGCCGGCAAGTTCATCCTCACCCTGCCGAACCGCGCACCGATCGATGGCATCTTGTCGGCCCGCTTTTCAGCGACCCCGCGCTATGCCGCCGACCAGGGCGCCATCTATCTGGAGCGATTCCAGTTGCTGGATTACACCCTGCAACCGGCCTCGTTACAGCAGCAGGTCGCGGTGCTGATGCCCTATCTGCTGCAAGGATTGCAAAGTCGCTTGGCTAGTCGTCCGGCTTACCAATTGGACAATAAAGATCCACAACAGCTGTGGTTACGGCAACATATCACCAGTTTTGAGATGCAACCCGGCATTTTACGCCTGAAAACGCGCTCTTAGACTTGTCAAAGCCCGCTATATACGGCAGCCTGATACCCACATCACTGTAATCAATATCAGGTACAGGAGTTCAGGGCGTGATGGGGCGTAAAATCTGGCAACTGTTTTTCTTGCTTGGAGCAACCCTGTGGTTAGCAGGTTGCCAGACACCGGTAGACCATAAACCGGTTCCGACCGCCAATACCGTGGTACATCACCATTACGGTCGCCTTGGCGATCCGGCGCAGGTGAAGACCGCCCTGATGGAACAGTACAAGAACTGGCATGGTGTGCCGTACCGTGCCGGTGGCGACTCCCGCCGTGGCGTCGACTGCTCCGGTTTTGTCCAGCTGACTTTCCGTGATCAATTCGGTATCGACCTGCCGCGTGACACCGGCGGCATGGGCCACCTCGGTCAGGCTGTCTCCAGCAAGGGGCTGCAACCGGGCGATCTGGTGTTCTTCCAGACCGGGCGCCGAACCCGCCATGTCGGCATCTTCCTGCAGAATGGCCGCTTCCTGCATGCGTCGACCAGCAAGGGGGTCATGATCTCGGATATGAACAGCTCCTACTGGCGCAATGCCTACGTGCAATCACGTCGGATATAAGCGCGATCACGGCGGATATAAGTGCCGTCACAGCCAGCGCCAGAGCCAAGATTTCTTTCCGGCCCGCCTTCGCGGGCCGGTCTATTTCCAGTACCCGCTCGCGCCATAGACCGCCCCAGCCCGTGAACAACCGGCGACCATCATGACACCCCTACTATTTCCAGTGACAATCATCACAAAACAGCTGCATTAGCCGGACGACGGTGCTACAGTGCGCGCGTTTCAATCAATGGAGTTCATCACTGTGGAGAGTTCCGGTAGTCGATCGTGCCCTGACACGACACCGGCAAGGTAACCGCAGGTCCTGCTGCCGCTACCTTGCCTTATCCCAATAAAGGACAGGTAGTGGGTCTGTACGCGCGCCATCCGGCCGCGACAATCCTCGTCACAACGTTATCCCGATGGCTTGCCAATCTTGGCAATTCAGGGACAGCCATGTGTCTTGCTCGCTGAGCCAGAGTATACGGCCATGACGCCATGTCATCGTCTCGTCATCCCTGCGTCTTAGTCTGGCTATCCCCTACCTCTAGCTGTAGACAGGTTGGAAACAACCTCGCATGAGGAGACGGTGAATGCTGGCATTATTCACCTCACAAAAATCGGCGCCACAGGCCGGCGCCATGACACCAAACCGCTGGGACTGGGCACTGCTGCCGCTGGTGCTGGTCATTCTGGTTACCCTGGCTTACGCCGCCATGCAGATGACGCGGCCATTTGCAGTCGGCCAGAGCATGGAGATCTCGCTCTCCCCCGATCACCTTCCCTATTACCTGTTGCGTACCATACTGCGCATGTTTATGGCACTCGGCGTCTCGCTGCTGTTCAGCCTGCTGTTCGCCGCCATCGCTGCCAAGTACCGCGCCGCCGAAAAGGCGATGATCCCGCTGCTGGATATCCTGCAGTCGGTGCCGATCCTCGGCTTTCAGGCCATCGCCATCGCCCCGTTTATCGCCCTGTTCCCGGGTAACCTGTTCGGGGTGGAGTGTGCGGCGATCTTCGCTATTTTCACCTCGCAAGCGTGGAATATGGCGTTCAGCCTGTATCAGTCATTTCGCACCGTCCCAGCCGAATTGCAGGAGGCTTCCCGCATCTTCCGCCTCTCCGGCTGGCAGCGTTTCTGGCGACTGGAGTTGCCATTTGCCATGCCCGGCCTGTTGTGGAACATGATGATGTCGATGTCCGGCGGCTGGTTTTTCCTGGTCGCGGCGGAGGCCATCTCGGTAGCCAACCAGGATATCAAGCTGCCTGGCATCGGTTCGTATATCGCCGTAGCCATTGAGGCGCGCGACGGGTCGGCCATTGCCTGGGCCATCGGCGCCATGATGGCCGGCATCCTGCTCTATGATCAGCTGTTCTTCCGCCCCTTGCTGGCCTGGGCCGACAAGTTCCGCTTCGAAGAGACACAGGGGGATGTGGCGCAACAGTCGTGGCTGCTCGACTGGTTACGCCGCAGTAACTGGAGCCGCGCGCTGGGCGAGCAGTTCTGGGCCCTGCTGCAACGCGGGCTGGGCTGGTTCAGCCTGCGCCATGACGGCACTCGCGCCCCGGCACGGGCAGGTCGCTGGCACGGATTGGGCGGACGGATGTGGGATGGCCTGTTATGGCTGGCCATGCTGCTGGCTGCCGGTTATCTGGTGCAGTTCATCCATGGTGAGGTCGGCTGGCAGGAGGCCGGCCATGTCGTGCTGCTGGGCGCGTTAACGCTCATCCGCGTCATGGTGCTGATCGGGCTGGCCTCGCTGTTCTGGGTCCCGGTTGCCATCTGGATTGGGCTGAATCCGCGCTATTCGCAGCGGGTGCAGGCGATTGCCCAGTTTCTGGCCGCCTTCCCGGTCAACCTGATGTTCCCGCTGGTGGTCTGGCTGCTGGTTGCGCTGCAACTGAATCCAGATATCTGGCTCAGCCCGCTGATGGTGTTCGGCACCCAATGGTACATCCTGTTCAATGTGGTAGCCGGCGCGGCCACCCTGCCCACCGAACTACGCCTCGCCGCCGACAATCTCGGCCTCAAGGGCTGGCTGAAGTGGAAGCGGGTCTATCTGCCAGCGGTGTTCCCGAGTTATGTCACCGGGGCGGTCACCGCCAGCGGCGGTTCATGGAACGCCAGCATCGTCGCCGAATATGTCACCTGGGGCCACACCTCGCTGCAGGCACATGGCATCGGCAGCTATATCCGGCAGATGACCGAAACCGGCGACTTCCCGCGTATCGCGCTCGGGATCGGGGTGATGTGTATTTACGTCATGCTGCTTAACCGCTTTTTCTGGCGCCGGCTCTATTCGCTGGCCAAAGACCGTCTTCTGTGAGGAACCGTCATGCAACCGACCGAACTGATTAGCCTGCACGATGTGGCCAAATCCTTCCGTGCCTCCGATGGTAGCCGACGCAACGTGCTGGAAAAGGTCAACTTCACCATGCAGGAGGGAGAAATTGTCGCCCTGCTCGGTAAGTCCGGCTCCGGCAAATCAACATTGCTGCGCATCATCGCCGGTCTGATTAACGCCGATCAGGGACAGATGCAGTACCGCAGCCAGCCGATTTATGGCCCGGTGGCCGGCATCGCCATGGTATTCCAATCCTTCGCGCTGTTTCCGTGGCTCACCGTGCAGCAGAACGTCGAACTCGGGCTGGAAGCGCAAGGTATTCCGGCCAAAGAGCGTGCACAACGCGCTGACGCCATGCTGGATCTGATTGGCCTGTCCGGTTTCGGCGGCGCCTTGCCGCGCGAGCTCTCCGGCGGCATGAAGCAGCGTGTCGGCATCGCCCGCGCCCTGGTCACCCACCCGGATCTGCTGCTGATGGACGAGGCCTTCTCGGCGCTGGATGTGCTGACCGGCGAGACGCTGCGTAATGACATGCTTGAGCTGTGGGACGAGAAACGCATCCCGATCAAGGGCATCCTGATTGTCTCGCACAATATTGAAGAGGCGGTGCTGATGGCCGACCGCATCATCATCATGGCCAGTGATCCGGGCTGTATCCGCAAGGAGATCCCGATCAATCTGCCACGCCCGCGCCAGGTCGATGACCCGGCAGTACGCGCCCTGATTGACGAAGTCTACGATCTGATGACCAAGCGCGGCGATGTCGGCGGTCCGGCGGTAGGTGCCCCACAGCGCGCGCATCTGGGCTATCGCCTGCCGGATACCGATATCGCACGCATCGAAGGGGTGCTGGAGCTGTTGGCTGGCGCACCGTTCAATGGCCGCGCCGACCTGCCGCAACTGGCCGAAGAGGCCGAGCTGTCAGACGTCGAGCTGTTCCCGACCTATGAAGCCCTGGGGTTATTGGGGTTAGTACAGATAGCCCAGGGGGATATTGCGCTGACAGCGCTGGGCCAGCAGTACATCAATGCCGAACAGATCGACAAGCAGGTGATCTTCGGTCGCCAACTGTTGGCCCAGGTGCCGCTGGTGGCGCATATCTGCCAGCAACTGCAGGCACTGGATGGCGATGGTGCCCTGTCGGAACGGCCGCTGCTCGAAGCGCTCGAGGGCTATGTCAAACCGGACGAGGCCGAGCGCGTGCTCAAGGTCGCTATCGAGTGGGGCCGTTATGGCGAACTCTACGAATACGACTATCACACCGGCCGGTTGACCTTGCCGGAGAGCGCGCAGCAGGGCTAGGTAAGGGGCTTATCACTCATCCCGGCGGGCATCGCTTTGGTAAACATAGCCTTGCCCGCAAACCCTCAACGCTGCTCGCGGGTATGCCACAGCCGGAGCACAAAGATGTCGGCGTCCAGGATCTCGTAGCGGACTTCGTACTCGCCCACCAGCATCCGCCGCACCTCGCGCGGTTCAAACTGGAACAGTTGTTCACCGATGCGCGGATTGGCCAGCAGCGTGGTCGGGGCATGGGTCAACGCCTGCACCGTCCTGGCTGCAGCAGGCTGATTAACCGGCGCCAGAAATGCATACAGGCGAGCCAGATCGGACAAGGCCTTACTGGTCCATTTAAGCTGCATCAACGCGGTACCGGCAACGGCTGATCGGTGCCAAGACTCTCGGCCCAGGCCTGCACGGCCAGGTGATCAATCACCCTGCCCGCCTCCACATCAGCTAATGCCTCGAGGGTCAGGCGATCCCGCTCATCTTCTTGCGCGATCCATGCCGCCAGCGCCTGTTTCATGATCCAGCCACGCGAGCGTTCCAGTCTGACCGCCATCTCATCGACCTTGTCCGCCATGGCTAGCGGCAGATGTGCGGTGACGACTCTAGTTGTTGCCTGTGCCATATCACGCTTCATTGATCGACTCCGAGTCGCTTTGATTCAGATTTAATCGTAACGATTTGCTTAAAATCACTCAAGGAGACGTCCAAAAAAGGTTACGTCCCAAAAAAGTTACGTCCAAAAAAACGCCCCGCATCATGCGGGGCGTTTTCATTCGGTCAAGCCGGGTAGCGCGCGGGATTAACCCAGTGCCACGCGGGCGTTGCGGAACATGCGCAGCCACGGGCTGGCTTCGTTCCAGTCATCCGGATGCCAGGAGTTGGACACGGTACGCATCACACGCTCCGGATGCGGCATCATGATCGAGACGCGGCCATCGCTGGTGGTCAACCCGGTGATCCCGGCCGGCGAACCGTTCGGGTTGAACGGATAACGCTCGGTCTGCACACCGTAGTGGTCGATGAAACGCACCGCCACGGTTCCGCTCTGCTGCAGCGCCTGCAGGTGGGCTGCATCCCGCACTTCCACGCGCCCTTCACCGTGCGACACGGCAATCGGCATCCGCGAACCGGCCATCCCGGCGAAGAACAGCGACGGCGAGGCTTGCACCTCGACCAGGCTGAAACGCGCTTCAAAGCGGTCAGATTCGTTACGCACGAAACGCGGCCACAAGTCAGCGCCCGGGATCAGCTCGCGCAGGTTGGACATCATCTGGCAACCGTTGCACACGCCCAGTGCCAAGGTGTCACCACGCTGGAAGAAGCGGGCAAACTCGTCACGCGCACGGGCGTTGAACAGGATCGACTTGGCCCAGCCTTCACCGGCGCCCAATACGTCACCGTAAGAGAAGCCACCGCATGCCGCCAGCCCCTGGAAGCCATCCAGACTGATACGACCGGAGAGGACATCGCTCATGTGCACGTCGACGCTGACGAAGCCAGCGCGGTCGAAGGCGGCCGCCATTTCGCTCTGCGAGTTGACCCCCTGCTCACGCAGGATCGCCATGCGCGGTTGTACACCACGGGCGATATACGGCGCCGCCACGTCCTGATCCAGATCGAAGGTCAGGGCCGCGTGCAGGCCCGGGTCAGCGACATCGGCCTTGGCCGCAAATTCGCTGTCGGCACAGGCTGGGTTATCACGCAGCGCCTGCATACGGTGGGTGGTTTCCGCCCACAGGGTACGGCAGTGCACGCGGGTCTCGGACAGCACTTCGCGGCCGTTGCGGGTAAAGCGCAGCAGGTCACAGTCGTTGAGCTGACCGATAACATAGGTACAGGCCGCCAGACCGTGACCGGCGAGCAGAGTCAGTACCGCTTCCTTGTCTTCGCTACGCACCTGCAATACGGCGCCCAGCTCTTCGCTGAACAGCACGGCCAGGTCATCGCCACCCAACTGATCCAGCTCGATATCGATACCAGTCTTGCCGGCGAAGGCCATCTCCGCCAGGGTCACGAACAGACCACCGTCGGAACGGTCGTGGTAGGCCAGCAGCTTGCGCTCGGCGACCAGCGCCTGCATGGCGTTGAAGAAGCCCTTGAGCTGGGTCGGATTGTCCACATCCGGGGTGGTCTGCCCCAGCTGCTTGTAGACCTGCGCCAGGCAGGAGCCGCCCAGACGGTTACGGCCATTGCCCAGATCCACCAGCAGCAGATCGGTCTCGCCCTTGTCGGTACGCAGTTGCGGGGTGACGGTATCACGCACGTCTTCCACGCGGGCAAAGGCGGAGATGATCAGCGACATCGGCGCGATCACTTCGCGCTGCTCGCCATCCTGCTGCCAGCGGGTCTTCATCGACATCGAGTCCTTGCCCACCGGAATGGTCAGCTCGAGTTCCGGACACAGCTGTTCACCGATGGCATGCACCGCGTCATACAGACCGGCATCTTCCCCCGGGTGACCCGCTGCGGCCATCCAGTTGGCGGACAGCTTGACGCGACGCAGGTCACCGATACGGGTGGCAGCGATGTTGGTCAGCGACTCGGCGACGGCCAGACGGGCGGAGGCGCCGAAGTTGAGCAGCGCCACCGGGGTGCGCTCACCCATCGACATGGCTTCACCGGCATAGGTGTCATAACTGGCGGCGGTCACCGCGCAGTCGGCCACCGGGATCTGCCACGGGCCGACCATCTGGTCACGGGTCACCAGACCGGTCACGGTACGGTCACCGATGGTGATCAGGAAGGTCTTCTCGGCCACAGTCGGCAGACGCAGGATACGTTCGGCGGCATCCTTCGGCGTCACGCCTTCGAGCTGCAGTGCTTCGCCCTGTGCCTTCAGACGCTGCACGTCACGGTGCATCTTCGGCGGTTTGCCGAGCAGGACATCCAGCGGCAGATCAATCGGCTGGTTGCCAAAGTGCTGATCGTTCAGCACCAGCTGGCGCTCTTCGGTGGCTTCACCGACCACCGCATACGGCGCGCGTTCACGACGGCAGAGCTCTTCGAACTTGGCCAGCTGATCGGCGGCCACCGCCAACACGTAACGCTCCTGCGACTCGTTACACCAGATCTCCAGCGGGCTCATCCCCGGCTCGTCGTTCGGCACCTTGCGCAGTTCGAAACGACCACCACGGCCGCCATCATTTACCAGCTCCGGCATGGCGTTGGACAAGCCACCGGCACCGACGTCATGGATAAACAGGATCGGGTTGTCTTCACCCATCTGCCAGCAGCGATCGATCACCTCCTGGCAGCGACGTTCCATTTCCGGGTTGTCGCGCTGTACCGAGGCAAAGTCCAGATCTTCGGCCGACTGGCCGGAGGTCATCGACGAGGCCGCGCCACCGCCCAGACCGATATTCATCGCCGGGCCACCGAGCACAATCAGCTTGGCGCCGACCGAGATCTCGCCCTTCTGGATATGTTCGCTACGGATATTGCCCAGACCACCGGCCAGCATGATCGGCTTGTGGTAACCGCGGATCTCCTTGCCGTTATGGCTGACGACCTGCTCTTCATAGGTACGGAAATAACCGAGGATGTTCGGACGGCCGAATTCGTTGTTGAATGCGGCGGCACCCAGCGGGCCATCGATCATGATATCCATGGCGCTGACGATACGACCCGGCTTGCCGAAGTCGGTTTCCCACGGCTGGACATTGCCCGGAATGCGCAGGTTGGAGACGCTGAAGCCGCACATCCCGGCCTTCGGCTTGGAGCCAACACCGGTCGCGCCCTCGTCGCGGATTTCACCACCGGAGCCGGTGGCAGCGCCCGGGAACGGCGAAATGGCGGTCGGATGGTTGTGGGTTTCCACCTTCATCAGGATGTTGATCATCTCCTGATGGTATTCGTATTCACCGCTTTCTGGACTCGGGAAGAAACGGCCGGCATCGGAGCCTGCCATCACCGCCGCGTTGTCCTTGTAGGCCGACAGCACATATTCGCTGTGCTGCTCGAAGGTGTTCTTGATCATCTTGAACAGCGACTTGGGCTGCGGCACCCCGTCGATGGTCCAGTCGGCATTGAAAATCTTGTGACGGCAATGTTCGGAGTTAGCCTGCGCGAACATATACAGCTCGATGTCGTTCGGGTTGCGACCCAGACGGTTAAAGCTGGTGACCAGATAGTCGATTTCGTCATCGGCCAGTGCCAGACCCAGACGCACGTTGGCCTCTTCCAGCGCGGCACGACCGCCACCCAGAATATCGACCACAGTGTGTGGCGCCGGCGTGTGGTGCGAGAACAGCGCTTCGGCCGCTTCCAGCGACGCGAACACGCTCTCCATCATCCGGTCATGCAGCACCGCCACCACCTGCAGACGCTGGGCATCCGTCAGCGCATCGGCGTCGACATAATAGGCCAGCCCGCGTTCCAGACGCAGGATGTCACTCAGACCACAGTTGTGGGCGATGTCGGTGGCTTTAGAAGACCAGGGAGAGATGGTGCCGGGGCGGGGGGTGACGAGGAACAGCAGGCCGGTTGGGGCATGCTCCTGGATGGTGGGTCCATACGTCAGCAGCTTGCCCAAAGTCGCTCGTGCCGCCTCGTCTAAAGGCGCCGACACATCGGCGAAGTGGACATATTCGGCATACACATTGCGGATGGGAAGGTCCATCTCGGCAAAGCGGCGCAGCAATTTGCTGACACGGAAGCCGGATAAAGCGGGCGCACCTCTCAAGATTTCCATGGTACTGATTCTCACCAAGTTAACGGGGGGATAGCGGAAGTGCGCGTATTATAGGAATCCGCTTCCGTGATGTCGACCGCAAAAGAAAAACGTTTTAGTCGCTGAAAAGCACGCTTTGTAACCACTTTTTTTGGCGGAAATCGTCACGCAAACTCGGGGTATCAGCAACGTGTTGTGCCGGGCCAGACGTCGCCAACTGTATCTCTGGCGAAGAAAAAAGCACAAAAATGCTCAAAACGACCCGATCACAGCCAGAAGAAGGGTGAAACCCCGAAGTTGTCACGTTTTCATAGCTGTGATAGCGTCACTATTGACCCGCCAGATGGTAGTGGCAGGAGGTAACCATGATGAGAAGAAGAAAAGTAAGCCATAAATCGACGGCTGATCGCCGCCGTTTGACCCATCGCAGCCCGCTGGCTGCCAGCAAGCGCAAATTGCGCCGTCGTCGTCACGTTGTGTTCTGCATTCTGCAGCACTGATCCCCGCGCTGGTGGGGCTGTCTGCCCTGACCAGCGCAAGACAACCCTACCGGCATTTCCTTTCATTTCCGCACCGCGCACCACAACCGTTCACCCCGTATCGTCCAATCCAGACCGGCATCCCGGACTCAATATAGCTAGATAACGGTTCCCGATAATAACCGGGGAAAGAGACCGGATGGTGCTATGCAGACCCATTGCGCCATGCATGGCGCAATGGAGCGCCCAAGGATGGGTTCACCGCGTGTCTGCGTGCAACATCCGGTCGATATCGCACGACCCAATCAGCTATAGCTATGACAGCCTTTCGGGCAGACCCGCGAGCAGGCGCCACAGCCGATGCAGTCATCGCCATCCTTGACCGTCATCACCATGGCGACATCATCCTGTTCGTCATCGTCGAACTCGTCGCCGAGCACATCGGCCTTCTCGCGTAGATCAAACACGTCACGCGAGCAGACCTTGTAACAACGACCACAACCGATACAGGTCTGCGGATTCACAGCGGTCACGAACTTGGGCTGCCAGGGGCGGCCGCCCTTGGTCAGGCCGGTAATGGTAAGACTCATGTTTGCCTCCTTTCGGGTAATAGATCCGGTTTATTCGTCTTCCCAGCTCGAATCGGCCAGCGCGGCCAGCCGCTCGGGCTGACGCTGGCGCCGCCCTTGTGAGCGCTCGCTCGCCTGCGCCGGCCACTGCTGCTGTAATTGGCGGATCAGATGACTAATCGGGGTCCCGCTCTCCACACGGATAGCGCGGATGCCGGCCGCCAGCAGCTGGCGGAACACCGACTCGCCGACCGCCACGCAGAACACGGCAAAACACTCCTCAATCACCGCCATCCGGCTTTCCAGCTTGGCCAGGCTGTGGCCCTGCTCAATACGAAACTCGGTGATATGCAGCAACTCGGCGCGTTCGGGGTCGACGCCATACACCATCAACGCCTCGCAGGAGCCAAAGTGCTGATCCACCCGCTTGTGATCACTGCTGGCAAACGCCACCTTGAGGGTGCCCGCCCCGGCTGCACCGAGGTGAAACTGTCGTTCGATATGCGGCTCAGACATGGCACACCTCCGCTTGATGGGAGAAATCCTGTTTATACGGTGAGTGATGGACCGCACGGCCATGACACTGTGACTGCATCAGGTTGCCGATCTCGAACAGGGTATCGCGCATGCCGGCATAACCCTGCCGGGTACGGCGAAACTCGCCGAGCCGGTCGTAGATCGGGAAGCCGATGCGCAGCAAGGGCAGCCCCAACTCGTCGGCCAGATCGGCGCCATGTGCATTGGCCAGCAGCAGGTCTGCCCCACCGGCCGCGCGCAGGCCATCTTCCAGATCCTGCAGATCGCCAATCTGTACCTTCTCCACCGGCAGGTTGGCCAGTGACGGCTGGTTGACCGGCGAGACAATACTCACCGGCTGCAGGCCGACACTCAGCCCCCACTCCAACCAGGCGGTGAGCAGATCGGCCTCGGCGGCGATGGCGATACGGCGGGCATTGACCCAGATATGGGTATCAATCATCGCATCCTGCAACTGGCCGCGACTGCGGCTGATCCACTCCGGCACCGGCCGGTCGGAGAGCTGTTGCAGGGTGAGGATAAAGCGGTCCATCTCAGCCAGCGTCATCAGATGCGGGAATTGATGGGTCTCGACGCCACTGCGCGCCTCGAGCAGCTGGCCGGCGCGCTGTAGCGACGGGCCAATCACCAGGGTGGCCAGACTCTGCCCAAGCTGACGGACGGCCAGCACATCGCTGCCGCCCTGCGACACCGGCAGGTAGTCACCGCGCGCCAGATGGCCATCCATCGAGCGCGACAGATCCGGCACCAGTACCGGCTGCAGGCCAAATGCTTCAACATAGCTGCGGACCAGCTCGACATCGCCCGGGGTCAGCATATGGCTAAGCAGCAGGTTGACCCGCTTGCGACGGATGGCGCGCACCGCTTGCTCCGGCACCAGCTGGCTGATCAGACTCTCGACCAGCGTGGCGTAGCCGTTCTCCAGCGAGCCGTAAAAATCCGGGGTATTGAGGTGGACAATCTCCACCCGCTCAAAGCGCGGATGCTGGCGGCGGAAAGTCTTGATCGCACGGGTCAGATCCGCCCCCTGCGCCTCGGCGAGGCCGGAGCTCATCAGCGTGATCAGCCGTGGCTGGCTGCGTTCGCACAGGGTACTCAACGCCTGCACAATGTTGTCATCCGAGCCCATGATGGTGGCGATGGGGTCCATGGCAGTGGACTGCAGCGG
>JAYROM010000097.1:0-57188 GCA_041911695.1 Aeromonadaceae bacterium | reverse complement strand
GTAGTGACGGGTAGCGGTGTCGTATTCAACGTGGGAGGTGTTGATGGTGATACCACGTTCACGCTCTTCCGGTGCGTTGTCGATCTGGTCGAACGCACGGGCCTGGCCACCGAAGTGCTTGGACAGCACGGAGGTGATGGCTGCGGTCAGGGTGGTCTTACCGTGGTCAACGTGGCCGATGGTACCTACGTTAACGTGGGGCTTTGTACGTTCAAATTTTTCTTTAGACATGCTCGTCCCTCTTAACTATCTCTGAGATAAGTGGTAGCTGGCTCACCACGGCACGGCAATTCGCCAGTGGAGGTGAAGTATACAACACATGCGATTGAGGGAAGATGGCCGGCCGCGAGGGACTGAGCTGCAGCGCCTGTCACAAGACACCCTGCGATGGAGCGGGCAGCGGGAATCGAACCCGCATCATCAGCTTGGAAGGCTGAGGTAATAGCCATTATACGATGCCCGCGTCAACCTACCGGATGAACCAGCAACCCCAAACCGCTATGTCATGGTGGAGGGAGAAGGATTCGAACCTTCGAAGGCAGAGCCGTCAGATTTACAGTCTGATCCCTTTGGCCGCTCGGGAATCCCTCCGCATCACTGACCGGCAGCGCATAAGGCATACCAGTCGTCAAGCGGAGCGAATTCTAGGGGATCGCACCATAGGCGGCAACAGGGTTGTTGCTGTTTTTTTGACTCTCTGCACCCTAAAAGTAAAAAAACAGCCTTCTGAGCCGATCCGCCTGACTTGTCGCCCCCGGACCCATGATGTATTGTCCCCCTGCTTGAACAGGGAGTACTTCATGAGCATCGACCACGGCCACTTGTCACCATACCTTTCTTTTGATCGTGCGCAGTGGTCCGGGTTGCGAAACCAGGTGCCCATGACCCTGGACGAAGCGGACTTGATCGCCCTGCGCGGTATCCATGACGAACTGTCGCTGGATGAGGTGCGCGATATCTATCTGCCGCTCTCCCGTCTGCTCAACCTCTACGTCAAGGCGCGTCAGCACCGCAGCAAGGTCATTGAACAGTTTCTGGGGACACAGCCGTCACACCTGCCCTACGTGATCAGCATTGCCGGGAGTGTGGCGGTCGGCAAGAGCACCACGGCGCGCATCCTGCAGGCGCTGCTCGACCGCTGGCCTGAGCATCCGCGGGTTGAGTTGGTGACCACTGATGGCTTCCTCTATCCGAATGCGGAGCTCGAAGCGCGCGGACTGATGAAGAAGAAAGGCTTTCCGCAATCCTATGACATGCGCCGGTTGGTCAACTTTGTCGCCGATATCAAGGCCGGCAGCGAGGTGGTCCATGCGCCGGTCTACTCACATCACATCTATGACATCGTGCCGGATGGTGAAAAGCCGGTACAGCAGCCGGATATCCTGATCCTGGAAGGGCTGAACGTGCTACAGAGTGGCATGGACTATCCGCACGATCCGCATCACGTGTTTGTCTCGGATTTTGTCGACTTCTCAATCTATGTCGATGCCGAGACGCCGTTGCTCAAGCAGTGGTATGTCGAGCGCTTCCTGCGCTTCCGCAAGGGGGCGTTTGCCGACCCATCCAGCTACTTTCACCACTACTCGGTGCTGACCGAGCAGGAGTCGATCGCTATCGCTGGCCAGATCTGGGATGAGATCAACTACCCCAACCTGATGGCCAATATCCTGCCCACCCGCGAGCGCGCCAGCCTGATCCTGACCAAGGGGCCCGCGCACGCCATCGAGCGCATCCGCCTGCGCAAGTAGGCGCCGGCCAGGGTGCTGACGGCCGGGTTATACCGGCCGTACCGAAATCTCGCCACCAATATAGCGATACAACTGACCATCATGCTGCTCGAGCATCAAGGCGCCTTGCGCATCGATGCCACGCGCGATGCCGCGGATCTCCTCATCCGCCAGCAGCAGACGTACCGGTTGGTCGCGATAGATATCCAGCTGATTCCAACGCGTCTGGAAGGGGGCCAAGCCCTGTTGACCAAACGCGGTCAGTGCGGCCCGCAGACGGAGGATAAAATCCGCCGTCAGGGCGTTACGCGCCACCGGCTCATCACGCAGTGCGGCCAGTGCCGTCCACGGCTGACTGATTTGGCTGGCCATTTGCGATGGCATGCCGAGGTTCATACCGACGCCGATCACCAGATGACAAGCGCCGCCAGCAATCGCCGACATCTCGACCAGGATCCCGGCCAATTTTTGCCCACGCGCGTAGAGATCGTTCGGCCACTTGAGGCCGATATCCGGGTAACCGGCGGCCGCCAGCGTTTCGGCTAGCGCTACCCCAACCACCAGACTGAGCCCCATCGCGGCGGCCATCCCCTGTTCCAGGCGCCAGTACATGCTCAGGATCATCTGCCCGGCAAATGGAGAGACCCACTCACGCCCACGCCGACCACGCCCCGCAGTCTGGCATTCGGCGAGCACGCACTCGCCAGGTTGCCAGCTACTGAGCCGACTCAACATATACTGGTTGGTCGAGTCAATCACTGCCAGACACTGTACCGGGGCGGCACCAGCCGCCTCGAGCGCTACCGGATCCAGCAGCTCGATCGGTCGCGCCAGACGGTAGCCTTTGCCAGTCACACTGAAGATATCCAGCCCCAGCGGTTTCAGATGCTGGATCTGCTGGTTGATAGCCGCACGGCTGATATCAAGCTGACGGCCAATCTGTTCGCCAGAGTGGAATTCACCATCGGCCAGCAGTTGCAACAACTGTTGCTGGCGGGGGGTTAGATGGCGCATGCCTGCACCTCCTGCAGCGTGGTATCGCCGCGGGCACCGACAAAGCGCACCTCCGGCTCCAGGGTCACCCCGAACTGCACCGCGACACCAGACTGTACCTCGGCTGCCAGCGCCAGAATCTCGCTGGCCTCAGCGCCACCCAGATTGACCAACACCAGCGCCTGCTGCGCATGCACAGCCGCGCGTCCTTGCTGATACCCTTTGAAACCGGCCTGATCGATTAACCAGCCAGCGGCCAGTTTGACCTGGCCATCGGCCTGCGCATAACGCGGCATCGTCGGATAACGGGCACTTAAGCTGTCTGCCAGCGCTGCACTGACTGTTGGGTTCTTGAAGAAACTGCCGGCATTACCTAACTGCTGCGGGTCGGGTAGCTTTTCCTGGCGCACGGCACAGACAGTGTCAAAAATCGCTTGGGCGCTGACCGGTGCCGGCAGGGCGCGCAGCGGACCATAGTCGACCACTGGCTGCCACTGCTTGGGCAGGCGCAGGCCGACGGCGGTAATGATATGGGTGCCACGCCACGCCTGCTTGAAATGGCTTTCGCGATAGCCAAAGCCGCACTGGTCCGCCGCGATCCGCACCACCTGCCAGTTGCGGGTATCCAGCGCCTCGACATAGGTGCAATAGCGCGCCATCTCGACCCCATAGGCGCCGATATTCTGTACCGGTGCCGCCCCGACCGAGCCCGGGATCAGCGCCAGGTTCTCCAGCCCCGGCATGCCGTGCTGCAGAGTATACTGCACCAGTTGGTGCCAGTTCTCCCCAGCCGCCACATGCAACGTCCAGGCCTCCGCCTGTTCGCTGACCTCAATCCCGCGCAACCCGTTTATCAACACCAGGCCGGCAAAATCGCAAGTGAACAGCACATTACTCCCGCCCCCGAGCACCAAACGCGGCAAGGTCGCCCAGCGCGCATCCTGCAGGATGGCAACCAGTTGCGCGACCGAGGTAAAGGTCATCCCCCACTCGGCATGGGCATCCACACCAAAGGTATTACAGGACAGCAGTGGAAAGCGGGCTTGCGGCATCATGGCCTCTCCTTGTCGACTTCACCCGCGCAGTGTACCCGATCCCTGCTCAGGACGGCACCCGAGACCGTCGCCGACGGGGTGAAGTGGTGGATGAGGGGGCCGTGTCACCCGCGGCACGCCGCACGCGACGGCGGGTTGGGGTGTCTGCGCCGCTATCTGGGTTGGCTGACGCCTTAACCGCCCCCCGGCGCCCGGCGCCGCTACGTGCTGCACCACGTTGTCGCGCCCCACGTCCTCCGCTTCGCGGCTTGGTTGGTGCAGCAGGGGGACAGGCTTGCCAGGCGGCCTGCACGTGGCGCTGACTGCTGGCGGCGGTGCTGACCAATGCCTGTAGTGTCTGCTGTAAAGGCAGCATAAACGCCTCGTACTGCACGCTACCCTGCTCAATCCCAGACAGTGCCTGCTCCCACTGTGCAGTCATATCCGGTTGACTGAGCGGTGCCGGCAGGGCAGCAATCAGCGCCTGGCCGGTGGCGGTCGCGCGCAGGCTCTTCTGCTCACGACGTATATAGTGGCGGTCAACCAGCAATTCGATGATTTCGGCACGGGTCGCCTCCGTCCCCAGCCCATCGGTCTCACGCAAAATCGCGCGCAGGGCCGGGTCGGTGACGAAGCGGGCAATACCGGTCATCGCCGCCAGCAAGGTCGCCTCGGTAAAGGGTTTGGGCGGTTCAGTCTGTTTATCCAGCCGTTCACCGCGCAGGCAGTGCAACAAGGTACCTGCGGGTAGCCAGGGCACAAGCGGTGGCTCCTCCTGCCCACTCATGAGCTCAGCACTGCTGCGTCGCGGGAACAGTTCTCGCCAACCGGTCTGCTGCACCGCCCGCCCCTTGGCCAAGAACAGGCCACCGGCGATGCGGATCAGCAACCGGGTATCCTCGAAGGTCTGCGCGGGGTAGAACTGCGCCAGATACTGGCGGGCGATCAGACGATAGACCTCCGCCTCCATGCCCGACAGGCTGCCCCCGCCACTGCGCGCAGTGGGAATGATCGCATGATGCGCCGTGACCTTGCTGTCATTCCAGGCGGCCGATTGCAGGCTGAGATCGGCCGCCGCGACCGCATTGGCCAGCACCGGTGCCTGGCGGGCGATCGCCGCAGTAACGGCCTCACGTTCTGCCAGATGGCCACGCGGCAAGTGACGACAATCCGAGCGCGGGTAGGTAATCACCTTGTGCTGTTCATACAGGCGCTGGCAGATATCCAACGTCTGTTGCGCCGACAACCCCAGCTGACGCGAGGCATCCATCTGCAGACTGGAGAGGTTATAGGGCAGCGGCGGCGGCTGGCGTCCCGGTTTGCGCGTCGCCTCCTCCACCTGCGCCGGCTGATCGGTAATCCGCGCTACCACGTTATCAGCCAGCGCGGCCGATAGCACCCGTCCCTCCTCGTCCTGCCAGCGCCGGCAAGCATCGGAGGGTTGCCACAAGGCGGTCAACGACTCACCCTCTGCCGTCTGCAGGTGAGCGCGGACTTCGTAATAGGCATGAGGTACGAAGGCGGCAATCTCGGCATCGCGGCGCACCACCAGACCAAGCACCGGCGTTTGCACGCGGCCAACCGATAGCAGGCCGGCATGGCCACAGGACTGGGCCAGCAAGGTATAGGCTCGGGTGAGGTTGATACCGAACAACCAGTCGGCCCGCGAACGGGCCAGTGCGCAGCAACTTAACGTTGCAAACTCGCTATTCGGCCGTAACTGAGCGAGCGCCTTGCGGACCGCCGGCGGATTCAAATCGCTGATCAGACAGCGCAACATGCTGGCCCGCTTACCGGCCGGCACCCGCAAGTAGTCGATCACCTCATCGACCAATAGCTGTCCTTCACGATCCGGGTCACCGGCATGCACCAGCTCGGTGGCCTCGCCGATTAATCGACGTAATACCGCGATCTGGCTGCGTGTCTTGCTACGCGGCTGCAATTGCCACTGTTCCGGCAGGATCGGCAGCGTGCTCCACTGCCAGCGTTTGAGGTGTTCACCATAGCCTTCCGGCGGTACCTGTTCGAGCAGGTGGCCAATACACCAGCTGACGACATCACCATTGCCGGCACGGATAAAACCCTCCCCTTTTTGCTGCGGGGCAGGCAGGACATCGGCAATCGCACGGGCCAGAGAGGGTTTTTCAGCAATAAACAGGCGCATGGCGGTAACGGCACACCGGATCAAAGATTATCTGTATATAAACACAGTATCCGGTATCTGTGGTGGCTTGCCAAGCCACCGCACCTCAATACTCGCCGTCGATCAGAAATTCGTCGAGCATCTCCACCAGTTCAGCCCATTCGGCGGGCGGGATCGGCGCCTCTGGATCATCCTCCTCGCCCAACTGTTGCCAGTAGTAATGACGCAGCGCCAGTGCAAACGGATGATAGCCCTCAGTCATGGCCGATAACGGACCAAGCCAGACCACACGACGTAGCGCAACGGTCAGCTCATTCAGGGCATCCACCAACGCCTCATCATTGTCACCGCAGGCCTCGACCAGATCGGCGAACCGATCGCGGGCCGACTCCAACTGCTCTTCATCCAGTTCGCCGGTGTCAGCAATCAGCTGCACATAATCATCGAGCAGATAATCAATCACTTCGTCACGATCATGAAACCAGAGCCATTGCGTCCCTTTGCTGGCCAGCACCGAGCCACCAAACGAATCATCGCAATGTCCAAGCGCCCATAAATCTTCCAAGGTGGTCTCTCCTTCTACAAAGCTGGCTCCCCGACGGAGGGGTCAGGGATTATCCCATACCATGCAGCAGGTTGCTGACCAGAAACATCAGAATAAAAGCGAGCAGTGGTGGTAACAGCAGTTGTTTGATCATGGTGGTACTCCCCGACCGGTTCAACAGCATGCATAGACCTAGCTAATCACTTTTAGTCGATAACAAAGTGTGACGCCAGTGGCAGAGCAAATATCCCGTCGCGTGAGGTCCGCGACAGACCGCGCCCGGCGAGACGGATGAAAATGCTTTTACCGGCTATGATTAACACTGGGTAGCCGGTTGAGGAGTTGAACCATGCCCCAAGAACTGAAGTACATCCTGGTCAGTGTGTTGTTGGTCATGGGTTTCCTGAGCATCTCTTGCATCATGGTCCTGTTATGACCAGCCCCTTCACGGGGTGACCTGACGCGCTATCGGGTTATGCAGCGAGATCAGTGTCTCGGTCGACTGGATCTGGTCGATAGTCTGGATCCGGCTGGTGAGTAATGCATGTAGCTCATCGATCGAGCGCGTCATCACCTTGATGAAGATGTTGTAGTGGCCGGTGGTGTAATACGCTTCGACCACTTCATCCAACTCCTGCAGACGTGCCAGCGCTTCGGTGTAGTCCTTCGCACTCTTCAAATTGATGCCGATAAAACAGCAGACGTCGTAGCCCAATGCCCGCGGATTCACCATGGCGCAGGTCGCACGGATAATTCCGGCCTGGCGCAACTTCTCGACCCGCACATGTACCGTTGCCGGGCTAACGCCAAAGCGCTTGCCCAGTTCCGCATACGGCGTTTTGGCATCTTGCTGCAAGGCTGCCAGCAGATTTTTATCCAGATTGTCGATTTTCTGGTTTTCGCCCACGCTCGCACCTCGTTTATAAAAAATATTCAGAAATTGAAGCAAAATATTAAACCATTCTTTTTAGATTGGCTTTTTGTTTGATGGTTTATTGAAAGAAAGACGGAAAATAGTAAATATGTGCGCATACGGCCGTGTTGCCCGCCTGTCGACAGGACTGCATATCGGATCATTCGCCCTCTGCCGGAGCCAGAGGCCGGAGGTCGGTAACCGCCAGGATGACCCGCTCCACCCACGTTGGGTCATCGTCATTCCTCACTTGAGAACAGGACCGCTCGCGGTCCTATTTTTTTATCCTCACTTTTTCTTCACCCTGCACGCAGACAACAAAAAGCCCTGCACAGTGGCAGGGCTTTTTATCAGCCGGGAACCGGGGATCAGACCGGCTCGCCGTGGATGCGCTCGATATGCCCACCCAGACCACGCAGCTTGCCTTCGATGTTCTCGTAGCCACGGTCGATGTGATAGATACGATCGACCACGGTGACACCGTGCGCGACAAAACCGGCCAGCACCAGACTGGCAGAGGCACGCAGATCGGTCGCCATCACCTGGGCACCGCTCAGGTGCTCGGTGTCGCGGCAGACAGCGGTGTTACCCTGCAGCTCGATATCCGCGCCCATACGTACCAGTTCCGGTACATGCATGAAGCGGTTCTCGAAGATGGTTTCGGTGATCACGCCGGTCCCCTTGGCCACCGCGTTGAGCACGGTGAACTGGGCCTGCATGTCAGTCGGGAACGCCGGATACGGTGCGGTGGTGATGTTTACCGGCTTGAGTACGCGATCGCGCATGTCCAGCTTGATCCAGTCCTTACCCTTGGTGATCAGCGCACCGGCCTCTTCCAGCTTGACCAGTACTGCTTCAAGCAGGCTTGGATCGGTCTTCTGGCAGGTGATGCAGCCACCACTGATCGCAGCACCAACCAGGAAGGTGCCGGTTTCAATGCGATCCGGCTGAATGCTGTATTCGCCACCGTGCAGGGCTTCGACCCCATCGATAACCAAGGTATTGGTACCGATACCCTGGATCTTGGCGCCCAGCGCCACCAGGAAATTGGCCAGGTCGACCACTTCCGGCTCGCGCGCGGCATTCTCAATCACCGTCTGGCCATCAGCCAGTACTGCCGCCATCAGCAGGTTTTCGGTGCCGGTCACCGAGACCATATCCATCAGGATATGCGCCCCCTTGAGACGGCCGTCGACCCGCGCCTTGATGTAGCCCTCTTCGACCACAATCTTGGCCCCCATCTGCTCCAGACCGTGGATATGCAGATTGACCGGACGGGCACCGATGGCACAGCCACCCGGCAATGACACATCGGCCTTGCCGAACTTGGCGGTCAACGGACCGAGAGCCAGGATCGACGCTCGCATGGTCTTGACCAGCTCATACGGCGCAACATGGTGGTTCACCGCGCCGGCCAACACCGTCACGCTACCATTGCGCTTCACCGTGGCCCCGAGAATTTCCAGCAGCTTGAGGGTGGTTGCGACATCCTTGAGCGCCGGTACGTTCGAGAGGTGGATCTCTTTGTCACACAGCAGCGTCGCAAACAGGATCGGCAGCGCCGCATTTTTGGCACCAGAAATGACCACATCACCCTGAAGGGTGCAGCCACCTTGAATCTTGAATTTGTCCATCGAATCGGTTCCCTCAGGAGGGCATGATAAATTTCTTTTCGCGCTTCCACTCCTCAGGAGTGAACGCCTTGATGCTCAGTGCATGGATGGCATTGGAGGCAATCTGCGCTGCCAGTGGTGCATACACTGCTTGCTGTTTCTTTACCCGGGTCATGCCGTCAAACAGGCTGGAGACCACAATCACCTGGTAATGACCGTTTTCGCCACTGGCGTAGACTTCGTCCAGTGCCAAGGTGGCCCGCAGGATACTCTCAATCTCGACCGGTTGCATCTGTTGTTACCTCTTAGGCGGCGTGGGTCAGGGAAAACAGGGATTCGACACCGTACAACGCCATCAGACGCAGTAACTGGGCCGGCGCACCGACCAGGTGCAGGGGCAGATCGCCCGACTTGGCCCAGGTCACCAGCAGGGCAAGGCCCGCTGAGTCCACCCCGGTGACGGCAGACATCTCAACATCGCGCTGGGCGAACAGGGTGACCCGTTCAGCCCAGACGCTGGCAGCCCAAGCCGCATCGAGCTGACCGCTCAGATTCATGACGACTTCCCGGTGGCAGCCGGTTTGCTGTTGTGCTCTTCCAGCATCTGGCTGGCCGCATCAATCCCCTTGTCACGGATCATGCCGCCGAGCTCGGACTGTTTGGCCGACAACAGGCTGATACCCTCGGCCACCATATCAAAGGCCTTCCACTGACCGGTACGGTTGTTCTGGCGCAGTTTGAAGATCACGTTGATATCCGGCTTACCGGCTTCCTTCACCGCGACACTCACCGAGACAATTTTGTCATCACCGAGGGCCTTTGGCTTCTCGACCTCAATGGTCTGCTTGTCATACTTACCCAGCGCATCGGCATAGGTGGCCACAATATAATCGGTAAACGCGGTCACAAAACGGTCGCGCTGCGGTTCGGTGGTATTGCGGATCTCGCTGCCGATCACCTTGAAGGCCGCATAACGATTGTCCACATAAGGCATCAGCTCTTCACGGATGATCTGACGCAGCAACGCGACATTGCCCTGCAGGTGCCCCTGCTCTTGGTTCAACCGGGTAAAGGTCTTGGTCGCCGCCTCGTTGATCAGCGCATACGGATCCGCCGGATAGGCGGTATCGGCCAGGGTGCCGACAGAGAACAGCAGGGCAACGCCTGCCAGCAGATAACGCAACATGTTTACCTCACTTTTTCTGGCTATAGAGGAACTTGCCAATCAGATCCTCCAGCACAATCGCAGACTTGGTATCCTCAATCCGGTCACCGGCCTTGAGCACCGTGGTCCCCATGTCTTCATCCATGAACCCCGGGGTCAGGCCAATATACTGCTCGCCGAGCAGACCGGAGGTCAGGATCGAGACAGTGGTCGTGCTGGCCAGATGGTCATACTTCTTGTCGATCGACAACTCAACTACCGGCGCCAGCGTCTTGTCATCGATGCGAATGTCGGTCACACGGCCGATCACCACGCCACCGATCTTGATCGGTGAACGCACTTTCAGACCACCAATGTTGTCAAAACGGGCATAGACCGGATAGGTCGCACTGGTATCACCCCAGGTCAAACCAGCGACCTGCAGGGCCAGCAGGATGCCAGCCAACATACCGGCCAACATGAAGCAGCCGACGGTAAATTCTACTTTGCTGATTTTCATTGCCTTCACCCAAACATGACAGCTGTCAGTACGAAATCGAGCCCAAGCACTGCCAGTGACGAATGCACCACAGTCCGGGTCGTAGCCTGGCTGATACCGGCCGCAGTCGGGCGCGCATCATAGCCGTTAAACAGCGCAATCCAGGTCACCACCAGGGCAAACACCAGACTCTTGATCAATCCAAAACCGATATCTTCCCCCAGATCGACGGCGGCCTGGGTACCGGACCAGAAGGTCCCGCTATCCACGCCCAACCAGTCCACCCCCACCATCTTGCCACCATAGATGCCGACCAGACTGAACATCAGCGCCAGCAATGGCAGACTGATCACTCCGGCCCAAAAGCGCGGTGAAATGATGCGTCGCAGCGGGTCGATCGCCATCATCTCCAGACTGGACAGCTGTTCGGTCGCTTTCATCAGGCCTATCTCGGCAGTCAGTGCCGAGCCGGCTCGTCCGGCAAACAGCAAGGCGGCCACCACCGGCCCCAACTCGCGCAGCAGCGACAGGGCAACCAATGGCCCCAGCGTGCCTTCGGCCTTGAATTCGACCAGTACGTTATAGCCCTGCAGGCCCAGCACCATGCCGATAAACAGCCCAGAGACCAGAATGATCAGGATGGACTGCACCCCGACCACATACAACTGTTGCACCAACAACGGGAAATGACGACGCAGATCCGGCTTGCCGACCAGAGCATGAAACAGCATGAAGCCAGAACGGCCCAGTGCCTGCAGACTGCGGACACCATGCTGCCCGAGGCGGGTAATGAACTCGATGATCATCACAGCTCCTGCAGATAATCGTTGGCCGGATAATGGAACGGTACCGGACCATCCGGCAGCCCCTGAACAAACTGCACCACTTCAGGGTTGGCCTCATCGCGCAACTGCGCTGGCGTGCCGTGGGCCACAATACGGCGATTGGCAATCAGATAGACATAATCGGCAATACTGAGCACTTCAGGTACATCGTGCGACACAATGACCGAGGTGATATTCAACGTCTTGTTCAGTTGGCTAATCAGCTTGACCAGCACCGCCATGGAGATGGGGTCCTGACCGACGAACGGCTCATCGTACATGATGAGCTCTGGATCGAGCGCAATCGCGCGTGCCAGGGCCACGCGGCGGGCCATCCCACCGGAGAGCTCTGCCGGCATCAGACCGGCTGCACCACGCAGGCCAACCGTTTCCAGCTTCATCAACACCAGGGTACGCAACAGCGGTTCAGGCAGACGCAGGTGTTCACGCAGCGGATAGGCGACGTTATCGAACACGTTCATCCCGGTAAACAGGGCGCCGCTCTGGAACAGCATGCTCATCCGCTTGCGCAGGTGATACAGTTCACTGCGCGACAAGGCGGGCACATCCTGTCCATCAAACAGAATATGACCACTATCTGGCTTGATTTGACCACCAATCAGACGCAACAGGGTGGTCTTGCCTATCCCGCTCGGCCCCATGAAGGCGGTAATTTTGCCGCGCGGAATGGTCAGACTGATATTGTCATAGATGAGGCGCTCACCGTGGCTGAAACTCAAACCATCGATGCGAATCAGGTCTTCGGCCAACTGCAGCTCCAGAGGAGATCAAACGAAAGCGCATTGTAGGGGTCTGTGATCCAACTCGCAACCAGCACCCCGGACAATTTCCATCCGGTTCAGCCCGCGTTTGGCTCCAATCGCCCGTCAATTCGCTTCTCGGGCGCGCTTTTCATATAATCGCCGGATAATTGATGACGGAGTCCGTACGAGATGACCGCGTTTTTTGATTTTTGCCAAGCCGGCCGCCGTGTGCTGGAAACGGAAATTGAAGCCCTCAACGGGCTGTTCGACTGTCTGGATGAGGCCTTCCAACGCGCCTGTCAGTGCATGCTGACCTGTCAGGGCAAGGTCGTGGTGATGGGGATGGGCAAGTCCGGCCATATCGGTCGCAAGCTGGCCGCCACCCTGGCCAGCACCGGCACCCCGGCGTTTTTTGTCCATCCGGGTGAAGCCAGTCATGGCGATCTGGGTATGCTCTCGCCGGGCGATGTGGTGATCGCCATGTCCAACTCTGGCGAGAGTGACGAGATCCTCGGCCTGTTGCCGGTGATCAAGCGCTGGGGCAATCCGCTGATTTGCATGACCGGCAAGCCGGAATCGACCATGGCGCGCGAAGCCACCATTCACCTGAATGTACACGTCCCACGTGAAGCCTGCCCGTTGGGGCTGGCCCCGACCTCCAGCACCACCGCCATGTTGGTGATCGGCGATGCGCTGGCGGTCGCCTTGCTTGAAGCCCGCGGCTTTACCGCTGATGACTTCGCCCTCTCCCACCCGGGCGGCGCGCTCGGTCGCAAGTTGCTGCTGCGCACCGCCGACCTGATGCACGGTGGCGCCGATCTGCCGTCAGTCCGCCGTCAGGCCAGTGTGCGTGACGCACTGCTTGAGGTCAGCGAGAAGGGGCTGGGCATGACCACCATCCTCAATGAGGACGGCACCCTGGCCGGGCTGTTTACCGATGGTGACCTGCGTCGGATTCTGGATCTGCGCCTCGACCTGCACACCACCCCGATTGAGCAGGTGATGACTGAACGCTGTATTACCGTACGCGCTGACATGCTCGCAGCCGAAGCGGTGCAATTGATGCAGAGCCGCAAGATCAACGGCCTGGTGGTGCTGGACGATGCACGTCGTCCACTTGGCGCGTTCAATATGCACGATGTGCTCAAGGCTGGAGTCGTCTAATGCCGACACAGGATAGCCAAACCGTCGACACCCTGTATGGCCCGGTGCCGGCAAGGGTCTTTGCCGCGGCCGCCAACATTCGCCTGCTGGTATGCGACGTCGACGGCGTGCTCTCCGATGGCCGTATCTATATGGGTAATCAGGGCGAGGAGCTGAAAACCTTCCATACCCTGGACGGCTTTGGCCTGAAGGCGGTGCGAGAACTCGGTATTGAGGTCGGCATCATCACCGGCCGCGAGTCGCGTATCGTCAGTGATCGCATGCGCGCCTTAGGCATCGAGCATGTCTATCAAGGCCAGGGCGACAAGTTGCCGGCCTTTCGCGACCTGCTCGACAAACTGGCGCTCGCGCCAGAACAGGCCGCCTATATCGGTGACGACGTCATCGATATTCCGGTGATGCAGGCTTGCGCCCTCGGTTGTGCAGTGGCCAATGCCCATCCGCTGGTACGTCGAGCCGCCGCTTATATTACTCGCCAGCACGGTGGAGACGGTGCGGTGCGCGAGGTCTGCGACCTGTTGTTACAGGCCAACGGCCAGCTGGCGCAGGCGATCGGAGCCTCGATATGATGACCCGACAGAACCTGTTTATCCTGTTGCTGTTTCTGGGCGCCCTCGGCGTCTGGCGCTGGTATGACAGCGCGCCAGAGCCAGTCGACAGCCAGCAGGCGATGTACCAGCCCAACTTCATTGCCGAGGGGCTGACCACCCGTCACTATGCGGCCAATGGCCTGCTACGCCAGACCCTGCAAGCCGAGCGTGCCGAGCACTATGCGCAACTGGACATGACCGAGTTGACCCGCCCCACCATCCTGATTCGGGATGCCAGCGGCCAGCCGCAGTGGCAGTTAAGCGGCGAAAACGGTGTGCTCAACAGCAATGACAATGCCCTGCTGCGTCATCAAGTGGTGCTGCAATATGTCGGCGATAACCCACAGGTCGACAAACTGACCACCGACTATCTGGAAATGGATCTGACCAACCAGCAGGTACGCACCAATCTCAAGGTCGAAATCAGCGGCCCCGGCTACCATAATCAGGGGACCGGACTGCTGGCCGAACTGGACCATCATCGCTATCAATTACTGAGTAACAGCCATGCGACCTATTTCAATCCGCCTGTACACTAGCCTGCTGCTGCTTTCCGGCCTGCTCGCCTTGCCCGCACTGGCCAGACAGTCCGACTACCAGCAGCCGATCAGCGTTGACTCCAAACGTCAGCTGGCTGAACTCGACCAGAACAAGGTGTCATTCCTCGACGAGGTGATCATCACCCAGGGCACCATCCGTATCAGCGCCGACCGTGTCGAGGTGCTGCGCAAAGGCAACCGCGGCGCCGAAGAGATGATTGCCTACGGCAGCCCGGCCACCTTTTACCAGGTGCTCGATAACGGCAAGCCGGTCGAAGCGCATGCCAGCCAACTGAGCTACAAGGTCAAAGAGAAGTTGGTGGTGCTGAGTGGCAAGGCCAACCTGAAACAGGAAGACAGCCAGGTCAGCGGCGATGTGATTCGCTACGACATCCAGAAGCAGCAGATGGCGGCCGAGAGCACCGGTAAGGGTTCACGGGTCAAGACCATCTTCCTGCCGGACCAGTTGCAGGAGCAGATCAACAGCAACGAGGGCAACGGCAAGGAGAAGCAGCAATGAGCCAGCTTCGCGCCCGCAGTCTGAAGAAGCGCTACAAGCAGCGCGTGGTGGTCAGTGACGTCAGTCTGGACGTACAGACCGGCCAGGTCGTCGGCCTGCTTGGCCCTAACGGCGCCGGCAAGACTACCTCGTTCTACATGATTGTCGGCCTGGTGCCGCAGGATGGCGGCGAGGTCACGATCGATGATCAGGACATCACCGCACTACCCATGCATGAGCGGGCCCGACATGGCATCGGCTACCTGCCCCAGGAAGCCTCGATCTTTCGTCGTCTGACGGTCGAACAGAACCTGATGGGGGTGCTGGAGCTGCGCAAGGACCTGTCTAATAGCGCCCGTCGGGACAAAATGGAGTCCCTGCTGGAAGAATTTCACATCACCCATATCCGTGAAAACACCGGTATGAGTCTCTCCGGTGGCGAGCGCCGCCGTGTGGAAATAGCCAGAGCATTGGCTGCCGACCCGCGGTTCATTCTGCTTGATGAACCTTTCGCCGGAGTTGATCCCATCTCGGTTATTGATATTAAAAGGATTATCCAGCATTTACGCGATCGCGGGCTTGGGGTATTAATTACCGATCACAACGTGCGCGAAACCTTGGATGTGTGTGAAAAAGCCTACATCGTCTCGCATGGCCAGTTGATTGCAGAAGGAACGCCGCAGGAGATCCTGCAGAACGAACAAGTTAAACAGGTCTATCTGGGTGAAGGATTCACCCTATGACCCCCATGGGCGCCAGAGGCTGGATATGGGCTTGATGTTAAGGAAGCTACCGAACCGATGAAACCAACCCTTCAGTTGCGCCTAGGCCAGTCACTGGCCATGACCCCCCAGTTACAGCAGGCGATCCGTCTGTTGCAGTTGTCCACGCTGGAACTGCAGCAGGAGATCCAGCAGGCGCTGGACGGCAACCCGCTGCTCGAACTGGAAGAGGGAGAACATCTGGATTCGCCCCACGCCGATGACGGTCATGACGACGCCGGTGACCGGCCGGAGTTACCGGACACCGACGACAGCCAGCTCAACACCAGCGATGCGCTGGGCAAGCAGGACATGCCCGAAGACCTGCCCATGGATACCACCTGGGATGAGGTCTATACCGCAGGCACCCACCAGTCCGCCGGTCTGGCGATGCCGGACGATGAGCAGGTCTACCAGGGGGAAACCACCGAAAGCCTGCAGGATTACCTGCTGTGGCAGATGCACTTGACCCCGTTCAGCGAAGTCGATGAGGCGATTGCCCTGGCGATCATTGATGCCATCGACGAGTCGGGCTACCTCACCGTCAGTCTCGATGATATCCGCGAAGCGGTACACAGCGAGGATTATGAGGTTGAACTCGATGAAGTCGAGGCGGTGCTCAAGCGCGTACAGCACTTCGACCCACTCGGTGTCGCCGCCCGCTCGGTACAAGAGTGCCTGCTGATCCAGCTGTCGCACTATCCGGAAGAGACCTTGTGGCTGGCCGAAGCCCGCCAACTGCTGCAGGAACATATGGACCTGCTGGCCAGTCGCGACTACCGCAATCTGGCGCGCAAGATGCAGCTCAAGGAGAACGAGCTGAAAGAGGCGTTGGCGTTGATCCAGCAACTCGACCCGCGCCCAGGCAATAGCGTGCTGCAGACCGAATCCTCGTATGTAATTCCGGATGTCGCAGTGACCAAGAAAAACGGCCGCTGGACGGTAGAGCTTAATCCGGATGCGATGCCCAAGATTCGCATCAACGAGACCTATGCCGCGATGGCCCGCCATGCGCGCAACAGCAGTGACAGCCAGTTTATCCGCTCGCATCTGCAAGAGGCGAAGTGGTTCATCAAGAGCCTGGAGAGCCGTAACGAAACCCTGCTCAAGGTGGCGACTTGCATCGTGCAGCACCAGCAGGACTTCTTCGAATATGGCGAAGAGGCAATGAAACCGATGGTGCTGAATGATGTCGCCGAAACCGTCGACATGCATGAGTCCACCATCTCGCGCGTCACCACCCAGAAATTTATGCATACCCCGCGCGGCATCTTCGAATTGAAGTACTTTTTTTCCAGCCACGTCAATACTGATAATGGAGGGGAGTGTTCTTCGACGGCCATCCGTGCCCTGATCCGGAAACTGGTCGCCGCCGAGAATCCGGCAAAGCCGTTAAGCGATAGCAAGATCGCGGATTTGCTGACCGAGCAAGGTATTATGGTTGCCAGAAGGACCATCGCCAAATATCGCGAATCCCTGGCTATTCCACCGTCGAGCCAACGCAAGCGCCTGCTTTAAGCGCCAACAAAAAGGAAGACGTTATGCAAATCAATCTGTCTGGTCATCATCTCGATATCACTGAACCGATGCGTGAATTCGTGGTCGGCAAGTTTTCGCGTCTGGAGCGCCATTTCGAACAGATTAACAACGTGCAGGTCATCCTCTCGGTCGAGAAGCTTAATCAGATCGCCGAGGCCAAACTCAATGTGAGCGGCGGCGAGATTTTTGCCAACTCGCAGCATGAAGACATGTATGCCGCGATCGACATCCTGCTTGATAAACTGGACCGCCAGCTGATCAAGCACAAGGAAAAACTTAGCAGTAAGTAACATGCAAATTCAGGACTTTCTCAGCCGGGACTGCACTCGTCATGCCGTCCCCTGTTCGAGCAAGAAGCGAGCCATTGAGCTAATCAGTGAGCTCGCTTCCGTGCGTCTCGGACTGGATCCCCAAGAGTTGTTCGAGCGTCTGCTGGCGCGGGAAAAGATGGGTAGCACCGGTATCGGTGGCGCTATCGCGATTCCCCACGGCCGCGTCCCGGACGGTCATCCCCTCACCGCCGTCTTTCTGACCCTGGAACAACCGATTGCCTTTGATGCCATCGACAATCAACCGGTCGACATTCTGTTTGCCCTGCTGGTGCCAGAAAGCGAATGCAAAACCCATCTGAAAACACTGGCCATGGTGGCGGAACGCCTCAATGATCGTGCTTTCTGTCGTCAGTTGCGCCAGGCCGAGAACGATGAGGCGCTGTATCAACTGATTTCGGCGCCATGAGGCCATTATGAAACTGATTGTCGTGAGCGGGCGCTCTGGCGCCGGCAAGACCGTGGCCCTGCGCGTCCTTGAAGATCTCGGCTACTATTGTGTCGACAATCTACCGGTCATCTTGCTGCCACAACTGGTTCAGGTCTCCCGTCAGCAACATGAGTTGCTGGCGGTCAGCATTGATGTGCGCAACCTGCCGGAAGACAGCCATCAACTCGAAGCCCTGCTCAATCAGATCCGGCAAAACTCCGACATCGAGTTCTCCAGTATCTTCACCGATGCCGACAATGCCACCCTGATCCGCCGCTACGGCGAAAGCCGGCGTCTGCATCCTCTTTCACGGCGACATCTGTCGCTGGATCAAGCCATCCAGCAGGAGACCCACCTGCTGGCGCCGCTATCGGCCTCGGCCGACCTGCGCATCGACACCACCACCCTCAGCATCCACGAACTCAGTGAGCAGATCTGCGAACGCATTCTCGGCCGCAAGGAGAAAGAGCTGGTGCTGGTGTTTGAATCGTTCGGCTACAAGCACGGCACACCGAAAGATGCCGACTTCGTGTTTGACGCCCGCTTCCTGCCCAACCCGCACTGGGTGGTCGAATTGCGACCACTGACCGGGTTGGACGAGCCGGTACGCCAGTATCTGCAAGGTCAACCGGATGTGGTGCTGTATATCCAGCAGCTCGACACCCTGCTCAACCATTGGCTACCGCACCTGGAACGTAACAATCGCAGTTATCTGACCGTGGCGATTGGTTGCACCGGCGGCCAACACCGCTCGGTGTTTATCACCGAACAGCTCGCCGCCTGTTTTGCCAGCCGCGGCAAGACAGTACAAATCCGCCACCGGACGCTGGAGAAAACCGCACATGGCGCGCATTGAGAAGACCCTGCCGATCGTCAACAAGCTGGGGCTGCATGCCCGGGCCGCGATCAAGCTGGTACAACTGACCAGTAGCTACCACGGCACCGTCACCGTCAGTAACGGTGAAAAGGAGGCCAGTGCAGAGAGCGTGATGGGATTGTTGATGCTGGAGGCCGCCCAAGGGCAGACCATTCGCGTCACCTGCGAGGGCGACGATGCCGCCGCCTTGATGGATGCCGTCGAGCAACTGGTGGCCGCCCGGTTTGACGAGTCAGAATAAGCCACTGCACCACGGCGACCCCGTGATATCGCGTGCAGACGTCGCCAGACGCCCATAGCAAACAGGCCAGTCATTGACTGGCCTGTTTGCTTAGCGCGTTACCGGTATGCCGTTATCAGGCTTCCAACGCGTCGCGCAGGCGCTTCATGGCATTCTTTTCCAGCTGACGAATACGTTCAGCAGAGACCGAGTAGTGGTCAGCCAGCTCCTGCAGCGTAGCCTTGTCCTCATCCAGCCAGCGGCGACGGATGATATGCTGGCTGCGCTCATCCATCTGCTGCATGGCGTGCAACAAGCGATGCTCGGCATGATGTTCCCAGTCATCGTTCTCCAGCACGGCGGCCATATCCGAGGATTTGTCCTCCAGATAGTGGACCGGGGCGTAGGCAGTCTCATCGTCGTCGTCATAACCATCAAAGGCGACATCCTGACCGCTCATGCGGGCTTCCATCTCCAGCACTTCCTGCGGCGTGACGCCGAGGTCAGAGGCCACCGCCTTGACCTCTTCATGGCTGAACCAGCCCAGACGGGTCTTGGCCTTGCGCAGGTTGAAGAACAGCTTGCGCTGCGCCTTGGTGGTTGCCACCTTGACCATGCGCCAGTTGCGCAGCACATATTCGTGAATTTCAGATTTGATCCAGTGCACCGCGAACGAGACCAGACGCACCCCGACCGACGGATCGAAGCGCTTGATCGCCTTCATCAGGCCGATGGTGCCCTCCTGGATCAGATCGGCCTGCGGCAAGCCATAACCGGCGTAGCTGCGCGCGATATGCACCACAAAGCGTAAGTGAGACATGACCAGCTGACGTGCTGCGCCCAGATCGCCGTCCTGCTGCAGGCGTTCGGCCAGCGAGCGCTCCTCTTCTGCAGTCAGCATCGGAATACTGTTGACGGCCTGGATATAGCCCTCAAGGCTGCCTTGTGGAACCAGCGCCATCGATTGCTGAATAGCCATAGACATCTATCACACCTCTTTCATTACCACGGTAGCCCTACCAAACAGCTACCTTCAGAACCGGATCTTATACATAAAAAAAGGGGGACCGTGCAAGTCCCCCGCAAAATGCATGCTGAACTGTAAACGACAATCGTCATTCAAAACATGCGATCAGGTCACAGAGCTGTCAAAACCCGGACCTGGATCTAACCCTCAGGGAGTAAGAGTGGCAAAAGGCGGGAAAAGTTCCCGCCTTTTTATATTTATGCCGCGATTGCCTGAATTTGCAGCAATCAACTGGGTTCAATCTCACGAATATGGCGGTAGACCGAGAACCAGGCCGCCAGCACGCCGAGCAGCATGCTGGCCGCCAGCAGCAGCAGGGTTTCGCCGGCCGACAGCCCCTGCAGGCGGAACGGACTGTCATACAACTCGGCCAGCAGACGAACCTGATGCTCACTCCACAACAGCAGCACCTCGCACAGCCACCAGGCCAGCAAGCCGCCCATCAAACCAAACCACATGCCCAAGTAGAGATACGGACGATAGATAAAGCTATTGGTGGCCCCGACCAGCTTCATCACCTCGATTTCAGCGCGGTGGCTGACAATATTCAGGCGCAAGGTATTGGCGATAGTCAGCACCAACCCCAGAATCAGCAACGCGGCCACCCCCTGGATGGAGTGACGTAACAGGCTGATGATGCCCTGCAGGCGCTCCAACCATTGCATGTCCAGTTTGCCCTGCTCGACCGCCGGATCGCTCGACAGGGTGGCCAACAGCGCATTCGCCCCCTCAGGGGTACGTTGTTCGGCCGTCGGCGTCACCTCGATCACCGGCGGCAACGGATTGTTCTCCAGATAGGAGAGCGCATCGGTAAAGCCGGACAGGCGGGAGAAATCCGCCAGCCCTTGTGCCGGCGAGATATAGCGCACCTCGGCTACCCCGGCTTGCTGTTTGAAGCGCTCCACCAGCGCGCTGCTGTCTGCGTCCGACAGATTCTGGCGCAGATACAGGGTGATCTGGGTGCCGCCCTGCCAATGGGCACTCACCAGTTCGGCATTTTTCAGTACCACATAAAAGGTGGCCGGCACCGCCAGACTGATAGCGATCACCGCGATGGTCATCAGCGAAGTCAGGGGCGAGAACCAGATCCCGGCAATCGCCGCTCGCGCTTCCTGCAGGTGATGATAAAGAAACAGCGGCATGCCACCATCGCGCTCGGTACGTTTACGGCTCATAGCGGACTCCCATCCTGCAACAGACGGCCGGACTTCAGGGTCAAGGTCCGGCAGCCACTGGCGCGGATCAGCGCCTGGTCATGCGACGCCACCAGCACGGTCACCCCAACGGCATTGAAATCACGGAACAACTGCATGATGTCGGCCGCCAGTTCGGCATCCAGATTGCCAGTTGGCTCGTCGGCCACCAGCAACGGCGGCGTATTGACGATGGCGCGGGCGATGCCAACACGTTGCTGCTCGCCACCAGAAAGCATCAGCGGCAGGTAGCCGGCCTTGTCATGCAGCCCGACCTTGTCCAATGCCGCTGAGACCCGCTTCTGGATCTGCGACGGCCGCAGACCCTCGATGATCAGCGGCAAGGCAACATTGTCGAACACGGTACGATCCATCAGCAGACGGTGATCCTGGAAAATCATGCCAATCTGACGACGGATATAGGGAATATCCGCCCGCGCCACCCGGCTGACATCCTGCCCCTGAAAGGTGATCCGGCCATCGGTTGGCCGCTCCATGACGGCAATCAGCTTAAGCAAGGTGCTCTTGCCGGCGCCGGAGTGACCGGTCAGAAAGGCCATCTCACCCGCTTGCAGATGAAAACTGATCTTCTGCAATGCCTGATGGCCCCCCGGATAGAGCTTGCTGACCTGTTCGAATTGAATCATGACTTATTGGAGATCCTTGCTGAACAGCGCTTCGATAAAGTCGTCGGCGCGGAACGGACGCAGGTCGTCGATTCCTTCACCAACCCCGATATAGCGGATCGGAATGCCAAAGCGATCGGCGATGGCAAAGATCACCCCGCCCTTGGCGGTGCCGTCCAGTTTGGTCAGGGCGATACCGGTGATACCGACCGCCTCGCCAAACAGCTTGGCCTGACTGAGCGCGTTTTGGCCGGTGCCGGCATCCAGAGTCAACATCACCTCATGCGGCGCTGACGGATCCAGCTTCTGCATCACGCGGACAATCTTCTTCAGCTCTTCCATCAGGTGGTTCTTGTTCTGCAGGCGACCGGCGGTGTCGGCAATCAGCACATCGACCCCTCGCGCCTTGGCGGCCTGCAGCGCATCAAAGATCACCGAGGCCGAATCGGCACCGGTGTGCTGGGCAATCACCGGAATATGGTTACGCTCGCCCCACACCTGCAACTGTTCGACGGCAGCGGCGCGGAAGGTATCCCCGGCGGCCAGCATCACTGACTTGCCTTCGGCCTGGAAGCGCTTGGCCAGCTTGCCGATAGTGGTAGTCTTGCCGACGCCGTTGACGCCGACCATCAGGATCACAAACGGCCCGCTGTTATCCGGCAACGCCAACGGTTGGCTGACCGGTTGCAAAATCGCGGCCATCTCCTGACGCAGCAGATCGTACAGTGCCTCAGCATCCTTGAGCTGACGCAACGAGGCTTGCTTGGTCAGGTTATCAATGATGCGGCGGGTGGTTTCCACCCCGAGATCGGCGGTCAGCAACTGGGTTTCCAGCTCATCGAACAGATCATCATCCAGCTTTTTACCGCGGAACAGCGCGATAAAACCGGCGCCGATCGACTCACGGGTCCGCATCAACCCCTTGACCAAACGGCCAAATAAGCCGGCGCGGGCCGGTTTTTCGCGCGGGGCCTCGACACCGCTAACTGCTTGGTCCTCGGCAGGGTCCGCCACGGGCGCGGCTACGACGGCCGGTTCTGGCACCGCGACGGTTATCTCCGCAGCTGGCACGACCAGGGGTTCTGCCGCCGGCAGCACATCCACCGCAGCGGGGAGCTCGACGACCGGAGCCGTGTCGGCCGCTGTGGCATCGCTCACAGGCACCACGACCGCGGTCGGCGCATCCTCCACGGCCTCGACCATCTCCCCGGTGACCGCCTCATCAGACATCACCACCCGTTCAGTTTCAGCGGCCCCCCCTTCGTCCGGGATAGTCGCCGCAACGGGCGCCTCCACGTCCACGTCAGGCGATACCCCGGTCTCGACCGGCAGATCAGCCTGCGACTCTACCTTCTGTTCTACAATCGGTTCTTCGCTGGGTGTCGCCGCCGGCGCAGCCGCCTCTTGGCGACCGAACCCCAACCACGACAAAAATCCTTTCTTGGCCATCAATCTTACTCACATGCTGGCGGGCTGCTACAATGACTGCCGCCGTCGGTATAGGTCAAAAATCGGCACTTATACTACCACTATCTTGCAGTGAAGAAACGTTATGCCCCGCCATCCCGCTTCCCGTTCGACCCCCGCCCGCCCCGCTAGCCCTCGTACGGGGACTGGCAGCATCCGCCTGATCAGCGGTCAATGGAAAGGGCGCAAGCTGCCCGTCCTCGACGCCGAGGGGCTACGCCCGACCACCGATCGGGTCAAGGAGACGCTGTTCAACTGGCTGGCCGCCGACATTCGCGGCAGTGTCTGTCTGGATCTGTTTGCCGGCAGCGGCAGTCTGGGATTTGAAGCACTGTCGCGCTACGCACAGCATGTCATCATGGTGGAAAAGGAGCCGCGGGTGGCAGCGCAACTACGCGGCAACCTGGCACGCCTGCAGGCGAGTAATGCCCGCATCGAGCAGCAGGCCGCCGAACAGTTCCTGATGGGTCCCGCTACGGCCTGTCAGGTGGTGTTTCTGGATCCCCCGTTTCGCCAAGGACTGCTGGAGCAGGTCTGTCAGTTGTTGGAACAGGGGGGCTGGCTGGCGGCAGAGGCCCTGATCTACCTGGAGCGTGAGCGCGAGGGCGCTGCACCGGTGTTACCGGCCACCTGGCAACTGATCAAGGACAAGCAGGCCGGCCAGGTGTGTTATCAACTTTATCGTCGCGAGGCTGTTTGATGGTTACCCGCATTTTTCTGCTGCTGGCCAAACTGATCGTGCTGGGCTTCTGGGCAGGCGCCTTCTATTTTACCTTTCTGCACCCGTTGCCCGGCAAAATCAGCACCCTGATCCCGGCTTTCGCCGTGCTGATGCTGCTGGTACACGGTATCCAGGCGGCCATGCTGACCTTGGTGGCACGTGATCTGATACCGCTACGCTGGACCCACTACCTGTCGGTGCTGCTGTTTGGTTTCTTCACCATGTATGAACTGCGTAACGCCCTGTTCCAGGCCGCCAAGGCCAAGACCGGCCAAGGGAACCCGTCCGCCAAACCGTAACCCGATGCCAGTCTGAGCGAAAGAGATCAGCGGCTTGTCGCCGGCCCCGCCTCCCCAGCGAATATCCCCCTGATACGATGCAAAACAAACACCCCGGCCGCTGACGGCGACCGGGGTGTGTTGTTACTGGGCGGTATCACACCAGCGTGCAGTTCAGCTCAGCTGTCGTTGCGCCTGTTCAAAGAACAGGCTCGCCTCGCGCTGTGCCTCCATCAACTGCACCGGATTCAGCTCTAGCGCCATGGCATCGCGCAACGCCTTGGCCGCCATCTCTCCGCAACCACCCGCGACGGCCAGTGAGCTCCAGACATAGGCCTGCTGGCGATCCAACGGTACCCCTTCGCCTTGTTGGTACTGTTTGGCCAGTGCAAATTGTGCCAGACAGTGCCCCTGCTCAGCCGCACGAGAATAGAGCGCTGCCGCCTGATGGCAGTTCTGTGGCGCGCCGCGCCCCTCATGGAACATCAGTGCCAGCTGGTACTGGGCCTTGGCGTGCCCCTGTTCGACCGCCCGGCGGTACCACAACGCCGCCTGTTGGTAATCCAATTCAACCACTTTGCCGGTTTCGTACAACCCGGCCAGACGGCACTGAGCCTCGGCATGTTTCTGGTCGGCGGCCCGGCGTAACAGTTGCAACGCCCGTGACTCATCGCGCGAGCAACCTTGACCATCGAGCAACAGTTGCGCCAGTTGGCAGGCCCCCTCAGCATCATCCTGCTCGGCAGCCTTACTGAACCAGGTCAGCGCCTGCTTGGCATCCTGCGGGACCCCCAGGCCCTGCAGGTAGAGGTAGCCGAGTCGGGTCTGGGCTGCCGCCACGCCTTCACCGGCCACACGACGGTAGAAGGACAGTGCCTGCGGATAATCCTGCTGCACACCACGGCCCTGTTCGTAAAGTTCACCCAACGCCAGATAAGCCGGAGCATACCCCTGCTCTGCCGCCTTGCGTAACGACTGTACGGCCAACCGGTAATCCTGGGTCATGCCTCGCCCCAGACAGGCATAGTGCGCCACCTGGAACAGGCCCTGCGCATCCTGTTGCGCGGCAGCCTTCTGGTACCAATTCAGCGCCTCACGGAAGCTACGCGTCACCCCGTGACCGACCTCGTACTGCCGTGCCAGCGCCAGTTGTGCCGGCACATAATCCTGGTCCGCCGCCTTGCGATACAATTCAGCCGCCTTGAGCAGATCCAACTCGCGTCCCTGCCCGGTACGGTACAACTCGCCCAGACGGAACAGGGCGCGCGCATCGCCGCTGGCGGCTACCTGATGCAACCATTCCGCCGCACTGGCCAGATCGTTCGGCACGCCACGACCATCCAGGTACAGACTGGCCATCTGATATTGCGCTTCAACATGTCCGCCTCGCGCCGCCTGTTGCAGATAGTCGAGCGCCTTGGTCAGATCTGCCTCCACCCCTTTGCCATCCAGCCAGGCCATCCCCAGTCGGTATTGAGAGGTCAGATGCCCCTGTGCCGCCGCCTGGGTAAAACAGGTCAGACTCTGTTGCAGGTCCGCCTTGGTACCAACACCACGCTCATATTGCAGCCCGAGGGCATACAGGGCGGAGGGATCGCCATGCTCAGCCGCACGGCGGTACCAGTGAAATGCCTGCTCGCTGTCCTGCGGTACGCCGGCGCCCGCCTCATAACGACATGCCAGCCGTAGCTGCGCCGCTGCATGGCCCTGTTCGGCGGCCTGACGCACCCAATACAGCGCCTGGGTCGGGTTGGCTGGACCAGCCTTGCCCAGTTCATACATCATCGACAACGCATACTGTGCGGCAGCGTGTCCACGTTCCGCCGCCTGTTGGTACCACTCCATTGCTTCACGACAGGCTTGCGGCGTGGCATCCGGATTACGACCGGAGCGCGTCCAGGTCACACTGCGGCCGGCACGACTGGCCACGTCGGCCTCATCATCCTGGCCAGCCAGATTGAGCTCAAGCATCCGGCCTAGCTGATAACACGCCTCCAGATGTGATTTTTCTGCGGCCTGACGGAAGCAAGCCAACGCTTGGCCGGGATTCTCCGCCATCCCCAGCCCGTTCAGCGCTAACCAGCCGAGCCGGTATTGCGCCTCAACCACATCCTGGGTTGCCGCCAGGCGATACCACTCTGCGGCCTGCTGATAGAACTGCGGCACACCGAGCCCTTGTTCATACATCCGCGCCAGTTCGAACTGGGCATCGGCATGCCCCTGCTCCGCGCTGCTACGTAACCAGAACAGGGCCTGGGCGGTCTCTGGTCGCTCTGCATTGAGGAAAGAGCGACCCAGTTGGAAACGGGCGCCAGCATGCCCCAGCTCGGCGGCCTGCTGCCAATAGCGTCGCGCTTCGGCCAGATCGACCGGCATCCCCTTGCCGCTAGCATGGTGAGCGCCTAACTGACAGAGCGCCTCGGCATGCTCCTGCTGCGCCGCCTGTTTTAACCAGCGCAACGCCTGCGTCGCATCATAGAAGGGGGATTGCTCATCATCGCACAAGCGGGCCATCTGCCACTGGGCATCCGCCAACCCGCCTTCGGCAGCGCGGCGGAACCAGACCACCGCCTGTAACTCATCACGCGGGACACCTTGCCCCTGCATAAACAACTGCGCCAATGCCATCTGCGCCGGTTGATGCCCCTGTTCGGCGGCGCGATTCAACCAAAAGGCCCCCTGACCGGGATCCTGGGTTACCCCTCGCCCCTCCAGCCAGACCAGGGCAAAGCGGTGCATCGACTCCTTGTCACCACGCTCTGCCGCCTCGCGTAACTGCGCCAGGCCGGAGTGTCGTACCGCATCCGGATCGTGCAACCGCCAGGCTACCTCACGCTCACGGGCAGGCCGTGGTGATGCCGCCGTGTCGGTGATGGGGGCGGCGGCTGGATTGGCCACCGGCACCACCGGTGACGCAGGTATCGGGCGCTGTGGTGATTGTCCATCCAGGTGCCAACGTACCCGACGCTGGCCGGCCTCGTTGCCACGCGCCGGTAAACGAGGCTCGCTCGATGGCGCAGCTGAGACCGGTGCGGTCGGACGCGTCGCCGCCGGGGTCGGGGTCACCGGACGATTCATCTGCCAGCTCACCCGCTCCGGGGTATGCTGCAATTGCTGATAACGGCGTGGAGCCGGCGCGAAACCCTGTTCGGCCGACTGGCGAAACCACTCCCGAGCCGCTGTCGGATCGCGGGATTGCCCCAATCCGTCCGCAGCCATGATCCCCATCTGGTATTGAGCCTGGCGGTGGCCCGCATGTGCCGCCGGGCGTAACAGCCCCTGTGCGGCGTGATAATCACCCCGCTCGATGGCGGCCAACCCCTCTTCCAGACCCGGTATGCCGGAGGTCGTCATACTTTTCGTCATAGTGTTCGCATCCAAGGGAAAACGCCCATTCCATGTTGCTCCATGCCAGCCGCGCGCCGTCATATCGCCATCTGCTGATGGCCATCGACACCGATTACCCGACCTGGCCGTGAGGCCAACACACGAACGGCGGATAGAGGCTGAGCCGGACACTCCCGCACTCCTGTCGGGAGACAACCTTGTCCGGGTCTTGACGGACCGGAGGGAACATCGCATTGACCGGTGCACCAGCGGGTACACCAGCCCGATACCTGCATAATACTATGGGGTGTCAATGCGGTACCGGGTCAGGGAGGCGAATCTTTGATCTGTTGCACACTTGCGCGGCAACAGATGCAAAACTCTTGATTGAAAAGGCTTTCTTCAAAAATGCCGAACGATGACCGATCAGCTGCTGGCAGGGCTGCGCGGGGTATCCCCCCTGTCACTCGTGACAAGTACTGGCTGCATCAGTTGCTGGAGTTTATCGGCCGAGACACGCAACAAACCAGCTTGCTGCTGCAACATCAACCAGCGATCGACCACGCCCTGCTCCGGTTGCAGCAACCCTTGTAGCGCACGCAGTCCCGCTTGGTACTGTGCATGGTCACGCAGCGCCGGACTTTCCAGCGCCAGCACCCGCAAGTCATCCTGCATGATGGCCTCCAGCGCGGCAATCTGATGCGCTTGTTGTTGCATCGGCCCCAGCTGATGTCCGGCAAACAGGCTGGACAGCGCTTCGCTGATCGTCACCGCATAGGGACGATAATGGCCATACACCGCCTTAAGGTAAGGATCGCCCCCACACAACGGGCTGATGATCATCTCCACCGCCAGATCCCCCTGATGCCAGGCGGCCAGAGCGCTATCTCGCTCCTGCACCAGTGCGGTCTGTGCCGCCATCCACTGCAAACGGCCCTGCAGCAGGTGGGCCAGAATCGCCGCCCGGCTCTCCTTGCCTGCGCTGGCCAAGCTGGCATGTGCATTCAGTTGCGCTAGCTGGGTCGCGGCCGCCTGCACCTCGGCAGTGATGCTGGACTGCATCAGCTTATCCAGCGCCTCACGGACCTGACGCTGCACCTCTGCCGGTGTCAACACCGCTGGCGTGACCCGCACCGTACTGTGCTCAGCCGCGGCGCGCACCCGGGCCGCCTCGGCGGCAGACTGCTGCTGTTGCCACACGATCAGGCCGGACGCCAATACGCCCACACAGACCAGACCACCCCATACCTTGCGCGACATGGAGGTTCGCGACATGGAAGATTGTTGTGCCATAACACCCTCTTGGCCAATCCCTATTCCGACTGGCCTGGTAACTACCACCGACGTCCGACCGTTGGTTCGGACATCAGACCGCCACACTGGTTTTGCGCGCCCAGAACAGATGCGCCAATAACGCCAGGATCATCGCCGCCGCCATGGTGGCCGCCATCGGTAGCGGCGACACGGCCGGCAGCAGATTGACCAGCACCCCGGCCAGCGCCCCGCCGCCAAAACGCAGGGTACCGGCCAGCGCGGACGCGGTGCCGGCATTGGCCGGGAAAAAGCCGAGCGCGTGGCTGGTCGAGTTGGCCCCAATCAGCCCCATCAAGCCAATATAACAGACCACCGGCGCCACCACGCCCCACAAACCGCCCCAACCGGTCAACGCCGTACACAACAGCACCAGGCCCGCCACTGTGCCCAACCCCAGCCCGCAGCGCAGCATACGCAACAGACCAATTCGTTTGACCACGCGACCATTGATCCAGTTCATCAACATCAACAGCAGCACATTCATGCCAAACAGCAGGCCGTAGTGCTGTGCTGACACACCAAAGTAGGTGATGTAGACATAAGGCGAACCACTGATAAACGCGAACAGTCCGGCCGAGGCAAAAGTCGATGCCAACAGACTGCCCATCGCGCGGCGATGGCGCAGAACGTGACCGTAATTGGCCAGCACGCTGGCCGGGCGCAGCGGTTGCCGTAACTCAGGCCGCAATGTCTCTGGCAGGCGCCAGGCGACCACGCCCCAAACCAGACTGCCCAACACCACCAGCAACACGAAAATAGCGCGCCAGCCGATATGCAACAGTGCGCCCCCGAGCAGCGGCGCGACCAGCGGTGCCAACGTCATGGTCAGAATGACCAGCGTCATGGCGCGCACAAACTCGTCATCGCGGAATAGATCGCGCAGCAGGGCATTGACCACCACTGAGCCCGCCGCCCCGCCTAATGCCTGCAACAGACGACAGGCCAGCAACAAAGGCAGGCTATTGGCGAGCACGCAACCGATCGAGGCCAACACAAACACGCCGAGACCAAACAGCATCACCGGCTTGCGGCCGAGGCTGTCCGCCAATGGGCCATAAAACAGCTGACCGAGCGCGAAACCGGCGAGAAAGGTACTTACCGTCAACTGCACGGTCTCGATACTGACCTGCAGGTCCTGGGCGATGGTCGGAATAGCGGGCAGGTACATATCCACCGATAACGGTGTCAACCCGGACAGGGCACCCAGCAAGATCAGCAACCAAAGACGTGATCGAAACATGACGAACCTCGCACAGCACAAAGTATTATGGTAACTGATTTGCGATTCAGCTCACAGAAGAGTGCGGACAAATTCGCAGCATATCCGACTTCGCATTCCCGGCCGACCGTGGGAGAATAGCCGCCCTAGTTTGTCCGTCATGAGGCGAAGTCCGGCATGAAAGCCCCCCTGACTGTCCTGTTCCTGTTGGGTCTGACCGGTTGTACCACCCTGGTCAGCAAAGAGCAGTGTCAGCATCTGAACTGGTTTGGTCGTGGTTATGTGGATGCGCAGCGCGCGCGGCCACTCAGTTTTGGTCAGCAATATGTGGCCAGTTGTCGCGATCACGGCGTGCATCTGGATATCTCGTCATGGCAACGCGGCTATCAGAAGAGCCTGAGCCAGACCTGCCATGCCGATATCGCCCGTCAATACGCCACACACGCAGCGGCGTATCAGGGGCCATGTCTACAGCATCCCGCCTTCGTGCAGGAGTATCAGACGGCCCGCGCCAGCTATCAGCAACAGCAGGCCGACGCCAAGCAGGCAGCGGAGCTCGAGGCGCTGCGCCAACAGATCCAGGCCCTCGACGGCAAGCACGACCGCGTCTCCGCCGACAAGAAGCAGGCACTGGAGTGGGAGTTGTATCAGCGCCAGGCGGCACAACTCGAGTCGCAGACACCGATGTCAGTCGAAACCACACCGCTGAACCCGGGTCTGTACTGAGCCGGATCTCCTGATAGAACTGTCATCATTCTGTCATCAGCAAAACATACCGTGCGGGCATTGCTTGAACAGGAATACCCGCATGAAAATTGCCCGCCTATCGTTTTTATCCTCCTTAGGGTTGTTGGCATTGGCGCTGACGCTCGGCGCTATCCTGCTGTTTGGCAGCCGTTTCTGGCATGAACAGCAGAATGCCCGAGTCCGCTATACCAGCCTGTTGCAGGCCAGCCAGACCATTCAGCAAGCGCTCGGCAACTACCTGCAGGATGGCGATAACGCCCATCTCCTGCAGGCACGCAGTGTATTACACCAAGCCGATCAGTTACTCGACCTCTGGCCGGCGCCGGTGATCGCCCCGCTGCAACAGCAATTGCACCGAATGGCTGGCAAGCTGGACGGCGAGTATCTGACCGCCGGCAAGCTGTCTGGCAATCCGCAACAACTGTTGCAGCAGGCCGAACGCGATATGCAGAGCCAACTTGGCAGCCTGCAACGCTATGCCGAGCAGCGACCAGGTAACCAAGCGACCGCCTATCTACAAGCCATCAGTCAACTCAGCCAACAAGTCGCCGCCCTGTCGCAGATCCGGGAAAACCTGCTGCAGCAAAAAGATCCCCGCCTGATGAATGCCCTGCAGTACCAGCTGCAAACCCTGCAACAACAGCAAAAGGCGTTGCAGGGGCTACCTTTACTCGGCGTCATGGCGGCCACGGATGATGCAGTACCGGAACTCGGCGAAGCCGCCGCCCCCACCGATCTGGGCGAAGAGCCGAAACAGGAGTTGGCCAGCCTGCTGGCGCGCTATCCCAAAGAGCTGGACAACACGCGCCAGCAGATGGTGCGCCAACAGCAGATGAAACAGCAGGTGCTGGCGGATTTCGATGCCCTGGCTGCGGCCTTGCATCAACTGGGTACCCACATTGACGCCCAGCAACAACAGCAACAATGGCAATTGGGGATGGTGCTGATTGGGTTGGCTGGGGTACTCATCCTGTTCGCCTGTAGCTCCTTCCTGGTACAGCAGCGATTGATTGTCGCCCGCCTGCGCCGTCTGCAGGAGGCGTTTGCCCATCTGGTCAACAGCGGCCGCCCAGAACCGCTGCCAATGTTGCATCAGCACAGCGAATTAGGGGCAATTGCCGGGAGTTTCAACACCCTGCTCGCCCAGCAGGCCGCCCAACAGACCCGTCAGGCCAGCCGTCTGCAGCAGGTCTCATCGACCCTCGCCGGTATGGTGCACCAGGTGGAGGAGATCCAGCAGCAGACCGCCGCCTCAGACAGTGTCCTCAGTACCGCCGAGCAGATGACCTGCGAGCTGGACCAACTGGCCAAGGAGTTGCATCAGGTGGCCAGCGAGATTGCCAGCCACGCTTCGTTGAACGATGAGGCGATGCAGGCCAGCCAGAATATGGTCGCTGACCTGCAACACGCCACCGGGCAGACCCGTCAGGCCATTGCCGATGGCCAACAGGCGCTCGGTCAGCTCAACCTGTCACTCGGACAGGCCACCGCCATCATTGATGTGATCAGCCATATTGCTGGCCAAACCAACCTGCTGGCGCTGAATGCCGCGATCGAGGCGGCGCGTGCCGGTGAGGCCGGACGCGGATTTGCCGTGGTCGCCGATGAGGTGCGTCACCTCTCCGGCAGTACCCAGCAGTCACTGCAGCAGATCCTGACCATCTTCGGCCAGTTACGCCAGTCAGTCAGTGCACTTGATGGGACGGTTGAGGCGATTGCCGGCGCGGCTGACCGACAACAGCAGCATGCGGATGGCCTGCTGGATGCGTCGCGACAGGTGCGCTCGACGGCGCAGAGCAGTGCCGTGATGGCCGATCAGGGGGCACAAAGCGCCCACGCCCAGGTCAACCACCTGCAACAGTTCACTCAGGTGATGGCAGCGCTACGTCAGCAATCCCTGGTGATGCGGCAGCATGCCAGCGAGGTGGCCGGCCATATCCGCACCCAGGCGGGGCTGATCACGGAGACGTTGCAGACGGATAACCCTGGCACCTCAGCCCGCCAGGCGTGAAGGCGGCATATACAGATCGAAGCGGTTGTTCTTGGTCTCAATCGCACTGTGCGGTTTGCAGTCATCCAGCCAACCGGCATAATCCGGACGCTTGACCACCACCCGCTGGCGGGCCACCGCCAGCGCGGCGGGCAACAGGTGATCGGCATCGGTATCGGCACCGACCAGTGACTGGAACACCCGCATCTCCTTTTTCACCAACGCAGACTTGCGTCGGTGCGGAAACATCGGGTCGAGATAGACCACATCCGGGGTAAACGGCAATGCACGCAATCCGTCAGCCGCCGACTGCGGTAACAGGAACAGACGCTCACGTAACCAAGGGCCAATCTCGGTATCGGCATACCCGCGTTGCAGTCCGTCCGCCAGCAAGGCGGCCACCACCGGATGACGTTCCAGCATATGAACGGTACAACCGATCGATGCCAACACAAAAGCATCCCGCCCGAGCCCAGCGGTCGCATCGACCACCGTGGGGAGGTAGCCCGACTTGACCCCCACCGCCTTGACGATGGCTTCTCCCCGTCCCCCGCCGAACTTGCGCCGGTGAGCCAGAGCGCCATCGACAAAATCGACATAGACCGCCCCTAATGCGGGTTCATCCAGTTTGCGCAACTCCAGCCGTTCAGCGGTCAGCACCAGGGCAAACGGTGCCGGGGCCAGCACCTCGCCCAACTGTGCCGCCAATGCGCGCGCCGCCTCTTGTTTGGCCGCAACCTCGGCCTGCACCTGGATAACAAACATGAAGACTCCTGATCCGCGATCACCGCGACACATATCGGCCTGATGCCCGAGGACGGGGCCCTCGGGCAGGCGTGCTTATCGCCAGTGGTGAAAGTGGCCAGTGTAACAGAGTTGCGGCGTCGGCGAGGCGCAACCTTCAGCGCGCATCACGCGCCGGGACAGGCAGACCCTGCACTTCAGGACGCTGTAGATAGGACAACAGATCATCCCAGTTCAGCGGCTTGCTGAACAGGAAGCCCTGGGTAAAGGCACAGCCCTGCGCCGCAATAAACGCCTGTTGGGCTGGCTGCTCTATGCCCTCGACCACGATACGCATCCCCAAGTTGTGCACCATGCCAATCAGGCCGCACAGCAACTGGGTATCGGTATGGTGAGCGGGTATTCGCTGCACAAAGCTGCGGTCAATCTTGACCAGATCCATCGGGTAACGACGCAGATAGTTCAGCGCGGAAAAACCGGTCCCAAAGTCATCGATGGCGATCTGGCAACCCGCCTCACGCAGCGCGCGGATACGTTGCTGGTGCTCCTCGTGCGGATCCATAAAGATCGACTCGGTGATCTCGAAGATGATCGACGACGGCGCAATGTGATAGCTCTCCAGCACATCCAGCCAATCCCGGCCGTCTGGATTCAGGGTCTTGAACTCGAGCATGGAGCGGTTGATGGAGAGTTGCAGCCAGTCATAACCCAGCACATGCAAACGGTGCAGATCGCGGCAGGCCTGCTCGAGTAACTGTTCACCCAGCAACTGAATCAGACCGTTGGCCTCGGCCAGCGGAATAAAGTCAGCCGGCGAGATGACCCCTAATTCAGGATGCGTCCAGCGGGCCAGGGCCTCCAGTTTGGCGACCCGTTGATGCTGATTATCCCAGATGGGTTGATAGGCCAGGGTGATACGCCCTTGGGTAATCGCCTCCAGCAGTTGATCCTGCATCACCTCGCGCGCAGCGATATGCTGCATCAGCGATGCGGAGTAGCAACCATAATCACGCTGCTGGCGCCGCGCCTCAAGCAGGGCAATATCCAGATGGCGCAGCAGTTGTGCGCAATCCTGGCCATCTCGCGGGCAGAGTACACCGGCCAGGGTGGCCGACAGGCGTAACTTACGCGGCCCCACCTTGAAGGCTCGCGTTACCTGACTGCGTACTCGGTTCGCCCACTCGGTCAATCCCGCCTCGCTGTCGACCCCCGGCAATACCAGGGCAAAACTGTCCCCCCCGACCCGTCCCAGCAACGACTGTTGGCCGGTGAGGCGGCGTAAGCGGGCAGCCAATTGACGCAATAATCGGTCACCTGTCTGATGGTCAAACTGGGTATTGATCAAATTGAACTGATCCAGATCGAGTAACAGCACACCAAAAGCACACGCGGCCTGGCAGCACTGCGCCATCCCGGCATGAAACGACGCCCGATCCAGCACGCCGGTCAGGGCATCGAAACTGCCAGTGCTCGAGCTACCGAGCGACACCGAGGCGTCTTCACGGGTCAGCGACAACAGACAGAGCAGGGCATTGGGATAATCCTGGTGACGGGAGACGGTGACCTGCTCGCTGAGCAAGGTCCCGTTACGATGACGGCTGAACAGGCGACCGTACCAGACACCGTGCAGAGCGACCTCCTTGAGCAGAGAGGTCAACAGTTCACCGGCATGCAGGCCTGTCACCGGCATGCAGGCCTGAGCGCAATGCGGGCGCCAACTGGCCCTCCAGCTCCTCACGGCCAAAGCCGGTCATCTGACGGAAACGGGCATTACTGGCCAACACGATACCCTGCTCATCGCACAGTAACGCGGCGCCGTGCCATTGGTCGAGTCGGCGTTCCAATGCCGACACCTGTCGCTGGCCTCCACGCCAACGACTGACCCACTGTTGCCATGACTGCGTCCAGCGGTTTCCCTGCTGCAATGGCATGCTGACTCCCTGTAACCGACCAGCCCGTTTTAAGGCAAATAATGGGCCAAGCGGTGATCCGCGTCCCGATGTTTGCCGATGCAGCGCATGACAATGCCTGTGGCCAATATGCGCTGTCAACCACGACGCACCATTCTGGTGACAATCTACTCAGTGAAGCGACCACCAGCGCAAAAAATGCAAATTTTCTGCCTCAAATGGCAATAATTTGTATAGATATATCAGTCTTGATTGATATCTAGTCAACTTCGCACTCACGCGCCCCTGTCAGTCCGCGCTGCCGCAACCAGGCCACCAGCAGACTGAACCACCCCTGACAGGCCGGGTTCCACTGCGCGGCGTGTTGTTGTGTGGTCTCATCGGCCAGCGCCAGTCCATGCACCCCCTCGGCATACAGATGCAGCTCATACGGTACCCCGGCCTCGGCCAACGCCAAGGCAAACCGTAACGAACAACTGGCCGGCACCCGGCCATCATTCGCGGTATGCCAGAGAAAGCTCGGTGGAGTCAGCGCCGAGACCTGATGGGCTGGGCTGACCGCCTGCAGTTGTGCCGGGGTGGGGTGCGCTGCGCCAAACAGAGCGTCATTCGACAAGGCACATAACTGCATAAGCACCGGATCAGCGGGCAATCCCTGCACCCAGCGTGCGATCTCCGGATAATCCAGCACCCCATAGCCGAGCACTAATGCGGCCGGACGCAACATCTCTGCACTCGCACCACTCATCTGCTGCAAGGCCGGTGAAGACCACTGGGTGCCCAGACTGGCGGCCAGATGAGCGCCCGCAGAAAAGCCGCAGAGCACAATGCGCGAGCGATCCAGTTGCCAGGACGCCGCCTGCTGATGCAGGGTGCGCATCGCCAGCGCCAGATCGTACAGCGGTACCGGCCAGCAACTGTCCGGATGACGATCCGCGTCACGGGACATGGCCTGCTGGTCAGCATAGAGCGTGCTGTATCGCAGCACAAAGGCATGGAAGCCTTGTGCGGCAAACCGCAGCGCCACCGGCTCAGCCTCCCGATCCGAGGTGCGCAGGTAGCCTCCGCCCGGACAAATCAGCACCGCAGGCCGACACTGCCCGTGCTGAAACTCTGCCGAGTCACCCAGTCGATAACCGCTTAGGGTCACCGCTCGGCCCGCGCGTTCACACAACACCAGGGATTCACACTGCATCCAGACGCCTCCGCTATCAGGGTCGCCAGTCTATCGCCCGCCCACAGGGTGCAGGCGGGAAGGTCGTGGCGGGTTGCTATTGAGTCAATCCTGACTCTACCTGAATGTCGCGCCGGCGCCCATCCAAACCCGGCGCGGCTTTGCGCAGGTTTACCCGCCCCTGACACCGGCTTGCTGGCGGGCATGGCACACTCGCGCAGTGCTTTATCTGCTATCACTAGTGATATACCGGCGAGGCCCCCTCGCCAACGCCTGAGGAGACGCCATGCAACACCCCCATCGCTCACGCCACTGGATGCTGGCAGGGCTGCTTGCCCTGTTACCGATAGCCAGCCAGGCCACGCCCAACGACCCGCTGCGCTTTCCTGTCACCCAGTTCAAACTCAAGATGCTGAACGTCAAAACCAGTCAGGGGCAACATCATCTGGTGCGTTATCGCCTGTATCAACACCTGCCTTATGTCCTGCACCCGCAAGACAAGGCCTACCAGAGCCTGGATGTGCAAGTGCCGGTCAGTATTGACGGCATCGCCATTGATGCACGCCAAGCCCCTATCTTGTTGAATATCAAGGTGGGTGGGTATCTGTCGGTCAACAATGCCCACGGTGGACAACCCAACATGGCGGCGCTGGGTGCGCTCGGCGCCCCGCCAGGCCCCCATCCCGATCATCCGGGCAAGCCGGGGCCTGATGGCCAACCCATCCCGCCTACTGCCGGCGGCCCCTTGTCGCCTCCCGGTCAGGCGCACGGCATAAGACACGGCATAGCACCCGGCATGGGCATGGGCGATGACAAAGCCAGCCTGGCGCTGGCCGCCGGCTATGTGGTCGTGACGCCAGGGGTGCGCGGCTGGGACAATCGTGACGCCAGCGGACACTATTTTGGCAAGGCCCCGGCCGCCATCGTCGACTTGAAAGCCGCAGTGCGCTACATCCGCTACAACACCCAATATCTGCCCGGCAATCCGAACTGGATTGTCTCGGCGGGGTGTAGTGCCGGCGGGGCACTCTCCGCGCTGGTCGGCATGTCCGGCAATCAGCCGGATTATCAGCCCTATCTGACGGCGTTGGGTGCGGCTGAGGCGCCGGATAACGTCTTCGCCAGCGCCTGCTATAGCCCGATTGCCGACATCAACCACGCGGATATGTCCTACGAGTGGCAATTTGGCGATCTGCCGGTACAGGGCAAGCCGGTGGATCCAACATTGTCTGCGCACTGGCGTGCCGGATTGGATGCCTACCTGGCATCGCTGGCGTTACAGGGGCGTCATGGTTTCGGGGTGTTAACCAGCGCCAACTATGGCGATTACCTGTATCGCGAATATCTCCAACCGGCCGCCACCGCCTATCTGGCTGCCTTACCGCCGACACAGCGCACCACCTATCTGGCCAGTCACCGCTGGATGCACTGGCAAAACGGTCAGGCGCAATTTAGCTTTGCCGATTTCCGTCAGCACGGCACTCGCATGAAGGGGCTGCCCGCCTTTGACGATTTCCAACTCAACGCCGCCGAAACCCAACTGTTTGGCCACGACACCCTGCCGGCGCAGCACTTTACCTTGCTCAGCTTGCAGCATGTGCAGGGCTCCCAGGCTGCGCTGGCCCCCGAATTGGTGACGCGCATCAATCTGATGAATCCGCACTACTTCCTGCAACAACCAGACCGCGGTATTGCGCCGCACTGGTGGCTCCGCAATGGTAGTCGCGACAACAACAACGATCTGACGGTGATGGTCAATCTGGCCACCGGACTGGAAAATCGAGGCAAGCAGGTCAACAGCGCCCTGTTCTGGGATGGCGGCCATTGTGCCGACACCGATCCCGAGGGGATGGTGCGCTGGATTGCCCAGATCACCGGTTATCGAGTACATCGTTAAGACCGCCACCGACACCGGCTTGACGTCGGTGTCGGTCAGCCCCTTGCAGCCCTCGCCAGAGAGGGCTATATCTGGAGACCTATTCCCATGGCGCCAGACCGTAGGCCGACGCCACTGATCTGGAGTCTTGTGATGCACGTGGAGATTATCAACCGCCCCCCTCAAACCCTGGCCTATCTACGCCTCACCGGCCCCTACGCCGCAGTGATGCCGGACGGTTTTCGTCGCCTGGGCGCTTGGGCGGCGGCCCATCAACTGAGCGGTGGCGACTGGCTGGCCCTGTACTATGACGATCCAGACAAGACCCCGCCCGCCGAGTTGTGCAGTGATGTGGCGGTTAGCGTACCGGCCGGCACGGCGGTGAGCGACGGCGTCGCACTGCAGACCCTGCCAGCCGGGCTGTATGCCAGCTACCGCTGCCAGGTGGTCGACAACGACTTCGCCACCCCGTGGAACGCGCTATACCGCGACTGGCTGCCGCACAGCGGTTATCAACCCGGGAACGGCCCCTGTTTCGAGCGTTATCTGAATGATGGCGAGGGTGGCGTCTGGGAGCTGGAGTTGTTTACCCCGCTGCAACCCCGCTAAGCCGTTACCCCGCGCGGATCGGTCGCGTGTTCAGGCCGTCTGCCGCGTGGCCCACCAGCTCAAAATCGAGCCGCCACACACCATCAGCGCCCCCGGCCAGAAGGTCGGGGCCAGCGAGCTGTGCAGCACGGTCATGGCAAACAGCGCCGACAGGATCGGCGTAAAGTAGGAAAACCCGGCCAGCAGGGTGACATGACCGTGCAGGATACCGACATTCCACAGCGCGTAACCGGCACCGAGCGCCCCTGCGGCCAGCACCACCCAGCCGGCCGCCACCGCACTGAACACCGGCGCCGTCTCGCCACCAAGCAGGAACTTGACCCATAGCGTCAGCGCGGTGAGCACAAAGAACAGCGGCACCCCATTCTGGCCATTGGCCATCCGGCTGGTCACGGTGCAGTAACTGGCCCACAGCACGGCACCGATCAAGGCCAGCGCGTAGGACAGCGGATTAAGACGGATATTGGCCAGCATACCGGCCCACTGCAGCCCATGCTCACCGCCCTGCACATAACAGACACCGAACAGCGACAACGCCAGCCCGGGCACGATCCACAGGCTGGCCCGCTGGCCATTGAACAGGATGGCAAACAGCACGGTCAGCCCCGGCCACAGATAGTTGACGATACTGACCTCGATCGCCTGCGTCGCCGTCCCGGCATGGCCAATCGCCAGCGCGATGCACACCTCATAGGCAACAAACAGACTGCTGCCGAGCAGCAGATAGCGGCGCGGGAACCGGCCAATCTTCGGCCAGCCCATGGTCAGGCACAGCAACACCGCCGCCACCGAGTAGATCATCGCCGCCCCGCCGGTCGGTCCGAGCAACTCGCTGACACTGCGCACCAGCCCGACCATGGTACTCCACAGCAGAATCGCCAGCGCTCCGAGCAGGGTCGCCCTGTTTTTCGTCATCATCTATCACTACCATCCACAGACTGCGGCGCTCCTACCGCCCTGATTCAAGGCGGCCATGCTACTGCATCCCCCGATGGCGACCAATGCATGATGGCTAAACCGCCAGAAAGCAAAACGCCCTGCACAAAGGCAGGGCGCAAGCATGAGCGCAGAGCACCGAGGAAGATCAGAACGGAATATCGTCGTCAAAATCCATCGGCGGCTCGTTGTACATCGGCTGGGACTGCGCCGGGGCCGGTGCCGGATTGTAGGCCGGTTGTTGCTGGTTGAAGTTCTGCTGCGGCGCGGCCTGGTTGTAGCCACCCTGGCCCTGCGGATTGCCCTGCGGCTGCGGCGCGTTCTGCGGACGGCCCCAGTTGCCCTGGCCACCCTGCTGTGATTGACCGCCACCGGCATTACCACCACCGCTACGACCGTCCAGCATCTGCATTTCATTCACCACGATTTCGGTGGTGTAACGCTTCTGGCCCTGCTGATCCTGCCACTCACGGGTCTGCAGACGGCCTTCCAGATAGACCTTGGCACCCTTCTTCAGGTATTCGCCAGCGATTTCAGCCAGACGGCGATAGAGCACACAACGGTGCCACTCGGTACGTTCCTGCACCTGGCCCTGTTGGTCCTTCCACGACTCGGAGGTCGCTACCGTGATGTTGGCGACCGCATTGCCGTTCGGCATGTAGCGGACTTCCGGGTCCTGCCCCAGATTGCCGACAAGGATGACTTTATTGACGCCGCGACTGGCCATACTTTCACTCCATCTTGCTGATTGGCCAGCCGGTGCTGGCACATGTTCATTATTGGGTACGCATCTTAACAGCCGGCGACGACTTACGCACCCGTACAACCCCAATTCTTGCCCCCGGATCACCCTCGCAACCGGACGCACGCGGGTGCACACTGTGCGCAGGATAATAGCCTGATAACTGTCTATCCATCCAGTATCGGCTGTGCGATACTCATCACCCTGCTGGATTTTTTTTACAGGTCAGCCATGGACAAGATCGAGGTACGGGGTGCACGCACCCACAATCTTAAAAACATCAGCCTGACGCTCCCGCGCGACAAGCTTATCGTGGTCACCGGCTTGTCCGGTTCCGGCAAATCATCACTGGCCTTCGACACCCTGTATGCCGAAGGGCAGCGCCGCTATGTGGAGTCGCTCTCCGCCTATGCCCGCCAGTTCCTGTCACTGATGGAAAAACCGGACGTCGACCATATCGAGGGGTTGTCACCGGCAATCTCGATCGAGCAGAAGTCAACCTCGCATAACCCGCGCTCGACAGTCGGCACCATCACCGAAATCTATGACTACCTGCGTCTGCTGTTTGCCCGCGTCGGCGAGCCGCGCTGCCCGGATCACGACATCCCGCTGACCGCGCAGACCATCAGCCAGATGGTCGACCAGGTGCTGGCGCTGCCGGAAGGGCAGAAGATGATGATTCTGGCACCGGTGGTGCGTAACCGTAAGGGCGAGCATCGCCAGCTGTTCGACAACCTGGCGGCGCAGGGCTACCTGCGCGCCCGTGTCGATGGCGAGGTGTGCGACCTCTCCGATCCGCCACCGCTGGAGTTGCACAAGAAGCACACCATCGAGGTAGTGGTCGACCGCTTCCGGATCCGTGATGACCTGCAACTGCGACTGGCCGAATCGTTCGAGACCGCACTGACCCTGTCCGGCGGCCTGGTCTCGGTGCTGGAGATGGACAACCCGGATGCCCAACCACTGGTGTTCTCCGCCAACTTCGCCTGTCCGGAGTGCGGCTACGCCATCAGCGAGCTTGAGCCACGCATCTTCTCGTTCAACAACCCGGCCGGTGCCTGTCCGACCTGCGACGGTCTCGGCGTGCAGCAATTTTTCGACCCGCATAAGGTGGTCAGCAATGGCGAGTTGTCGCTGGCCGGCGGCGCGATCCGGGGCTGGGACAAGCGCAGCTTCTACTACTTCCAGATGCTCAAGTCGGTGGCCGATCACTTTGGTTTCGACATCGAGGCCCCGTTCGACGATCTGACCGCCGAACAGCGCAAGGCGGTCCTCTACGGCACTGGCCATACCGAGATCGAATTCCGCTACATGAACGATCGTGGCGACGTGGTGTTGCGCCGTCATCCGTTTGAAGGGGTGCTGCACAATATGGAGCGCCGCTACAAGGAGACCGAATCCAACAGCGTGCGCGAAGAGCTGGCCAAGTACATCGCCAACCAGGCTTGTCCGGCCTGCCAGGGTACCCGACTGAAACAGGCGGCCCGCCATGTATATGTCGCCGATACCACGCTGCCGTCGATCACCGAAATGGCGATCGGCGAGGCACTAGGCTTCTTCGAGCAGTTACAGCTCGGCGGCCAGAAGGCGCAGATTGCCGAGAAGGTGCTCAAAGAGATCCGCGACCGCCTCGGCTTCCTGGTCAATGTCGGCCTCAATTATCTGTCACTGTCGCGCTCGGCCGAGACCCTGTCCGGTGGTGAGGCGCAGCGTATCCGTCTGGCCAGCCAGATTGGCGCCGGCCTGGTCGGCGTCATGTATGTGCTCGACGAGCCGAGCATCGGTCTGCACCAGCGCGACAACGAACGTCTGCTCAAGACCCTGTTCCATCTGCGCGATCTGGGCAACACCGTGATCGTGGTCGAACATGACGAGGATGCAATCCGCCTGGCCGACCATGTGCTGGATATCGGCCCGGGTGCCGGCGTGCATGGTGGCAGTATCGTCGCCCAGGGCACCCCGGCGCAGATCATGGCCAATACCGACTCGCTGACCGGCGACTACCTCTCCGGCCGCAAGAAGATTGTCGTCCCTGCCGAGCGCACCCCGCTGACCGGTAAATGGCTCAAGCTCAAGGGGGCCAGCGGCAACAATCTGAAACGGGTGAACCTGGATCTGCCGATCGGGGTGATGACCTGTGTCACCGGGGTCTCCGGCTCCGGCAAGTCGACGCTGATAAACGATACCCTGTTCCGTATCGCCCATCGCGAGCTCAATGGCGCCACCGGCGAGGCGCCGGCCCCCTATCTCGACATCGAAGGGCTGGATCAACTGGATAAAGTGGTCGATATCGACCAGAGCCCGATCGGCCGCACCCCACGCTCCAACCCGGCGACCTATACCGGGCTGTTCACCCCGATCCGCGAACTGTTCGCCGGCACCCAGGAGGCGCGCTCGCGCGGCTACCAACCGGGCCGCTTCTCGTTCAACGTCAAAGGCGGGCGATGCGAGGCGTGCCAGGGTGACGGCGTGATCAAGGTGGAGATGCACTTCCTGCCGGATGTCTACGTGCCGTGCGAAGTGTGCAAGGGCAAGCGCTATAACCGCGAAACCCTGGAAGTGAAGTACAAGGGCAAGAACATCCACGAAGTGCTGGAGATGACGGTCGAGGATGCCCGCGCCTTCTTTGATGCCGTGCCCGCGCTGGCGCGCAAGCTGCAGACGCTGATGGATGTCGGCCTCTCCTACATCACCCTCGGCCAGTCGGCGACCACCCTGTCCGGTGGCGAGGCGCAGCGTGTTAAGTTGTCACGCGAGTTGTCGCGCCGCGATACCGGCCAGACGCTGTATATTCTGGATGAACCGACAACCGGGCTACACTTTCACGATATCCAGCAATTGCTCAAGGTCCTGCACCAGCTGCGCGACAACGGCAACACCATTGTCATCATCGAGCATAATCTGGACGTGATTAAAACCGCGGACTGGATCGTCGATCTGGGTCCAGAAGGCGGCGCCGGTGGCGGCCGTATTCTGGTTACCGGTACGCCGGAACAGATGGCCGACTGTGCCGATTCGCACACCGCCCGCTTCCTGAAACCGCTGCTGAGCCGGGATCGCGACTGATCCCGGTGCAAGGAGAAGGAGAACACGTATGAGCACGCTACAACTTCCTGGCCCGCTGGTCACCGTCGACTGGCTGGCCGCCCACCTCGGCCACCCCGATCTGGTGGTGATGGACGCACATATGGCGCCACCGGGCTCGGCACCGGGCACCGACCCTATCGTCCGCATCCCTGGTGCCCGCCGTTTTGACTTCGATAACCGCATCAAGGATCTGCACAACCCTCTACCGCATATGATGCCGGAGGCGGAGCAATTTACCCGCGAGATGCAGGCGCTTGGTCTGCACCCGCACAGTGTTGTGGTGATGTATGACCGCATCGGCCTGTTTTCGGCCGCCCGTGGTTGGTGGATGCTACGTGCCATGGGTCACCTGCAGGTGGCCGTGCTCAACGGCGGTCTGCCCGCCTGGCAGGCCGCAGGGCATGCCACCGAGCGGGAACAGGATGACCTGATCGCCGCAGGGAGCTTTATCGCCGCCCCGCAAGCCGGGCTGTTTTGTGATGCCAACCTGGTCCAGCAAGCACTGCAAGATGGTCACCGTCTGGTGGTCGACGCGCGCGGAGCCCCCCGTTTTCGCGGGGAAGAGAGCGAACCGCGACCCGGTGTCCGTGCCGGCCATATGCCCGGTGCCGTCAACCTGCCCTATGCCTCGCTGATCGACAACGGCCACCTGCTGCCGCTGACCGCACTGCAACCCAAGGTTGATGCGGTGCTGGATGGTGAAGTCGGGCCGATCTTCAGTTGTGGCTCCGGGGTCACCGCCTGCATTCTGGCGCTCGCTGCCGAGTTGTGTGGCTACCATGGCATGACGGTGTATGACGGCTCGTGGAGCGAGTGGGGCGCCGACCTGACCCGCCCGGTGATCACCGGCTAACCCGAGCGCGACATGCCACCGGACTTGAATCGACCATCGGGAAGGTGAAATCATAGCGCCACCCGGTGGTCATTCGGCTTGTCCCCGACCCACCGCCCAGTCCACCAACCGGTGGACTGGCTGTTATCTGGAGAACCCCATGCCGCACGCATTAAGCGACACCGAACACCAGGCTGCCCTACAGCTGGATCCCGACCAACGCTATGATCTGTTTGTCCGCACCGTGGTCGCCACCGAGACACTGTGGATCCTGCGTGATGCCGAAGGCTGCATGCTGCTGAATGCCGATGACGAAGAGTGCATTCCGGTATGGCCGAGCGCCGAGCTGGCCCAACTGTGGGCGGAGCAGGAGTGGGCGGGATGCCAACCCGAGGCGATCAGCCTCAAGCGTTGGCTGGACCATTGGGTCAAGGGGATGACCGAAGACGGTCTGGCGGTGGCCATCTTCCCGTTACCAGAAGAGATTGGCGTGATTGAAGATCCGGCGGATGTCGCCGATGCGCTGTTGCGCCAGAAAGCCAAACAGCGCAAGAAATAACCCTGATACCAGACTGACCGCACGAGGCCCTATGAGTTACGAACTGACCGAAACTGAACGCAACGCCGCCCTGCAACTGGATGCCGACTACCGCTACGACCATTTCGTCAGCAAAGCCGCCCGGCATGGCATGGTGTGGATCCTGAAAGATGAGGAAGGCCCGCTGCTGCTGGACAGCGAAGGCGAAGCCTGCCTGCCGGTCTGGCCGCATCCGGACTATGCGCAGGCTTGGGTTGATGATGATGAACTGGCCGGCTTTGTACCGCAGTCGGTCACGCTGCCGGTCTGGATCGAACAGTGGGCCGCAGGCCTGTCACAAGACGGGATCGCCGTGGCGGTGTTCCCGCTGCAGGATGCCGCAGGCATCGTCGAGGACGCCGAAGACCTGGCCGCCACCCTGCGCGAGCGCCTGGTCGAAGACGCCAAGCTGCAATAAGTGCCGCCCAAGGGACGCCGTCCTGGCGTCCCAGCCCCTTCCCCCTGATCAATGCACCAGCGGGCCGACCAGACGGTAGGTGAGCTGGCGGATCCGCCAATCCTTATCCAGCTTGCACTCAAAACGCAGCGCCTGCTTGCCATTCTCCATCTGGACGCGACCTGCGCCACTGATCAGGCCGCGGCGCGGTTTGGTCAACTTGGCCGGCAACTCCAGCCGCTCGCTGCCGAGCATGCTGCGCAGCTGGCTGGCACACAGCTTCTGCGCCAGCGCCGGATCGGCACGATCGACCTTATCCGGCGTCTCCTGCAAGCTCTTGGGCAGGGGGCCCGGCACAAAGGCCGCCAGCAACTGGGCAGCCCGGCGCAGCAACCAGCCCTGGCGTTGTCCCCACGCCGGTGAGCCCGGTAACTCCTCGGCCTGTCCCTGCTCGTTCATCCAGACGATCATCCGCCCCTTGCCATTAAACTCGTAGCGGCCATACGGCATCTGCACGCCGGTCAGTTGACCCGCCTTGAAGAAATAGAGACTGTCGCCCTGCCAGACGTGGTGCTCGTCATAGATTGGTACCTTGATCAGCACGGGCTGTTGATCCTGCCAAGCGGTCACATCCAGCCCATCGACGGTATACAGATAATCCGGCAGTTGCTGTGCCGCCTGCTGCTGTACCTTGAACGGATCGGTCGGGGCCTCCGCGGCGCGGAGCGCCAGCGGCATCAGTGTCAGACCCACGGTGACACTCAGCGCGCGCCAGTGGGTAATGATTAGGGAAGACATGCAGGTTCGGACTCCTCGGCCGGAACAGAAAGCGGACACATCAGTCGCCAGCCGGGTCGACCAATGCCGTAATAGTCAGGCAGTTCGGCCAAGCGTTCGAAGCCAGCCTGCCGGTAGCGCGCCAGCGCGGCGCTGTTGGTGCAATCGACATCCAACCGTAAGCGGCGATAGCCGTAGCGGCCGGCCTGCCAGCGGGCGAGCTGTAACAGCTGTCGCGCCAGACCCTGCCGACGCCAGTGCCAGTGCACCGCCAGCACGCGGATCACCAGTTGCTGCCAACGCGGGTAGGGCTGCAGATCGATCCAGGCGACAATGCCTGACGGCTGGACCACCAGCCAGACTGCCGCAGGCTGGCGCAATCGCCGCCGCCAGCGAGTCCGGCCAAACGCCAGCCAGGGGGAAAAACAGTAGCGTTCCAGCTGTAGCAGGGCATCCAGATCGGCCAGGGTCGCCTGCCGCAGCTGACACCCCGCTGGCCAGTCAATCAAGGGCCCCGCCGGGTCACACATCGGCAGCCACCCAGGCGCGCGTAGATTCACGCAAGCGCAGGCTACCACTAAACGGCAGCAGCGGCCCGACGGTCTCGCCGCGCGCCAGCGCCAGCGCCTGCTGCATCGCGCACTCGCTCATCGATTCGATAGGAATATGCACGGTACTCAGCGCCGGGGTCAGATAGGCTGCCAGCGGTTCATCGTCAAAGCCAAACAACGATACCTGTTCCGGCACGCGACGCCCCGCCTCATGCAGGGCACGCAATGCGCCGACCGCCATATCGTCATTACTCGCCAACAGGGCGGTAAACGGCACGCCACTGGCCAGCAACTCACGACAGGCACGGTAGCCGCTCTCCACCCAGTTATCCCCTTCAACCAGCGCCTGCGGTGACGGCTCGATGCCGGCCTGGCGCAGGGCATCACGCCAGGCTTGCAGACGGGTACGTGCGGTGAGCGTCCGTTGCGGGCCACTGATAAACGCCATCTGGCGGTGGCCCAGTTGCAGCAGATGCTGGACGGCAGCCTGGATCGCAGCGGCTTGATCAAACACCACGCAGCGCTCGGGATGCCCGGGTACCGGCCGGTTCATCACCACCAGCGGCACCGGTAGACGGGTTACCAGCTCGGCCAGTTCGTTGGCCGGCATAAAGCGGCTATACAGGATAATGGCATCACAGCAGCGGTCGACCAGCAACTGCACCGCCTCGCGCTCGCGGTGCGGGTCATCATGCCCATCGGTGACCATCAGTTGCTTGCCCGCCAGCTCAGCCTGTTGCGCCATGGTCTTGAGCAGACGGCCGAAGTAGGGCCCCTCGAAGTTGGAGACCACCAGCCCGACCGTGTTCGAGGTCTGGTTGGCCAGTGCTTGCGCCAAGGTATTGGGGCGAAACCCCAATTCGGCAATCGCGGCATTGACCTTGTCACAAGTGGCACGGCTGAGGGCAACCTTGCCACTTAACACCCGGGATACGGTCGATTTGGACACCCCGGCGCGGTCAGCCACATCTTGCATCGTCACCATGCGCTGCTGTCTCCTGCTGTATACATCTCAATGCGGGCATTATCCCGAGCCAGCGCGCCGACGACAAGCCAAAGCCACCTCAGGACTCAAGAGCCCCCTTTCTCGGCCCGCGCCAGCCACTGCGCCGCCTTGTCGGCATCGCGCTGATAACCAAGCTGGGTTGCCACCTCTGCCGGCAGCGGCACCATGCCCTCACGGTATAACTGGGCGATAAAGCGCGCCAGACTCGGCGACGCCTGCTGCGCATAGTTCATGATCGCCACCTGACGCACCTGTGCCTCGGCGGGTGCCAGCGCCTGCCAGAACGCCCCCTGCCGCGCGCTATCGCCAGAGGCCATCTCCGGTAACCCGGCCTGCAGCAGACTGTTGAACCAGGCCATACAGGCTTGCAAGTTCTGCTGTTGGCACAGGCCATTGACCAGACCGATGGCCTCCTGCCAACGCGCATCCTGCACCCCGGCCTGCCAGGCCTGCAATTGCGCGGCGGTCAGATTACCGCTCGCCGCTGCGGGCAGCAGCGGCTTGAGCGCCTGGGCACTTTGCAACGCGGCATACAACAGGGTCGCCGCCGCACCATGCTTGACCCGCGGTTTGAGCAGCGCAGACAACTGCTGATACGAGGTATCGCCTTTATCTGCCAGCAGAGGCTCGACCACCAGCTGCTGATAGGCGAGTGGCGACTGTTGCTGCGACAGGGTAAAAAACTGCGTGGCCAACGCCTTCCAGCGCGCCTCATCCGGCGTCACATCCGGCTTGGCCGCCAGCGCAGCCGGCACCATCCCCGCACAACACCATACCAACAGGGCAGCCCGACACGGGCGGGAAAACAACGACATCACAGCACTCCGGCAGCTTGCACACAAAGGTGCGCATCTTGCCATGCGATGCAGCCGAATTCCGTGACCCGCATGGCGTCATGCCTGATCCGCCCCCACGGCGGGCGCCCGCCTCATGTGCAAAAAAACGGGCAGCCGATGGCTGCCCGCAGTCACGCAATGGCGACGTTACTCTTCCGGGGTATAGCCCAGATTTGGCGCCAACCAGCGTTCCGCCTCGGCCAGCGTCATCCCCTTGCGCCGCGCGTAATCTTCGACCTGATCCTGTTGTAGCCCCGCCACCGCAAAATACTTGGACTGCGGATGGCTGAAGTACCAGCCGGAGACCGCGGCCGCCGGCCACATGGCATAGGATTCGGTCAGCGTCATGCCGAGCGACGCCTCAACCTGCAGCAACTGCCACAGTGTGCCCTTCTCGGTATGCTCCGGACAGGCCGGATAACCCGGTGCCGGACGGATGCCCTGATAGTTCTCGCGGATCAGCTCGTCATTACTCAACTGCTCATCCGGCGCATAGCCCCAGAACTCCTTGCGTACCCGCTCGTGCAGGTACTCGGCGCAGGCCTCCGCCAGACGGTCACACACCGCCTGCACCAGGATGGCATTGTAGTCATCGCCGGCCGCCTTGTAGGCCTCAGACAATACGCTCTCGCCAAAGCCGCCGCTGACCGCGAAGGCGCCGACCCAGTCGGCCACCGCGCTCTCTTTGGGCGCCACAAAGTCGGACAGACAGTAGTTGGGAAACACTTCACCATCACGCGCCTGGCTGGCCTTATCGGTCTGCTGACGCAGGCCATGCAGCACGGTTTTCACCGTCTGGCGCGACTCGTCGGTATAGACCTCGATATCGTCACCGACGCGGTTGGCCGGGAACAGCCCCAGCGTCGCCGCCACCTCGATCTCGCCACTGGTTTCCAGCCGGTCGAGCAACGCATTGGCCTCGTGATACAGGCGGGTCGCCTCTTCACCGACCACCTCATCCTCGAGAATACGTGGGAACTTGCCAGCCAGCTCCCAGCTCAGGAAAAACGGTGTCCAGTCGATATACTGGCGCAACACCGGGATCGACACCTGACGCAGCACTTGGATACCCGGCTGCTGCGGACGCGGCGGCTGGTAGGTCGACCAGTCGCAGCGCCAACCATTGGCGCGCGCCGCTTCCAGCGAGATGGCGGCGGTGCGCGGCTGCTTGCGTGCATACTGCTCGCGCACCGTGGCGTACTCCTTATCCAGACGCTCGACAAACGCCGGCTTGAGCTCCGGCGACAGCAGACTCTGCGCCACGCCGACCGCACGGCTGGCGTTGGCCACATAGACCACCGGCTCGGCATAATTCTGCTCGATCTTCACCGCCGTGTGCGCCTTGGAGGTGGTGGCGCCACCGATCAGCAGCGGCATGGTCATCCCCTGCCGCTGCATCTCCTTGGCCACATGCACCATCTCGTCCAATGACGGGGTGATCAGGCCGGAGAGACCAATCATGTCAGCATCCACCTCGCGCGCGGTCTGCAAAATCTTCTCGCATGGCACCATCACGCCGAGGTCGATCACCTCGAAGTTGTTGCATTGCAGCACCACGCCGACAATGTTCTTGCCGATGTCATGCACGTCACCTTTGACCGTGGCCATCACGATCTTGCCGTTGCTGCGCCCGCCCGACTTCTCCGCCTCGATATAGGGCTGCAGGTAGGCCACCGCACGCTTCATCACGCGCGCAGACTTGACCACCTGCGGCAGGAACATCTTACCGGCGCCAAACAGATCACCGACCACGTTCATGCCGGCCATCAGCGGTCCTTCGATCACCTCGATCGGTCGTGCCGCGGCCTGGCGTGCCGCCTCGGTGTCCTCGTCGATAAAGTCGGTGATGCCCTTGACCAGCGCATGCGCCAGTCGCTTGTCAACCGGCCAGCTACGCCACGCCTGCTCGCGCGGATCGGCCTCCTGCTGCGTGTTGCCGCCGCGATACTTTTCCGCGATCGCCAGCAACGCCTCGGTGGCACCGGGGTGGGTATTCAACACCACCGCCTCGACCACTGCCTTCAGCTCGGCCGGAATATCTTCGTAGATCGCCAGCTGGCCAGCGTTGACGATGCCCATGTCCATCCCATTTTGAATGGCATAGTAGAGGAACACCGAGTGGATCGCCTCGCGCACCGGCTCGTTGCCACGGAACGAGAACGACACATTGGAAACCCCGCCGGAGATCATCGCATGCGGCAACTGGGTCTTGATGTCCTTGACCGCTTCGATAAAGTCGACCGCGTAGTTGTTGTGCTCGTCGATGCCGGTGGCTACGGCAAAAATGTTCGGGTCAAAGATAATATCTTCCGGCGGAAAACCGACCTCATCGACCAGGATGCGATAGGCACGCTGGCAGATCTCGAACTTGCGTGCGCGGGTATCGGCCTGGCCCTGCTCGTCGAAGGCCATCACTATCACCGCGGCGCCATAGCGCCGGATCAGCCGCGCATGCTGGATAAACTTGTCGACCCCCTCTTTCATCGAGATCGAGTTGACGATCGGCTTGCCCTGGATGCACTTCAGCCCGGATTCGATCACCTCCCACTTCGACGAATCGACCATGATCGGCACCTTGCAGATATCCGGCTCGGAGGCGATCAGGTTGAGGAAGCGCACCATACAGGCTTCGGCATCGAGCATGCCCTCATCCATATTGATATCGATGATCTGCGCGCCGTTCTCCACCTGCTGACGGGCGATATCCAGCGCCTCGTCATAATTCTCTTCCTTAATCAGGCGCTTGAACTTGGCGGAACCGGTGACATTGGTACGCTCGCCGACATTGATAAACATTGAGTCAGCAGCAATGGTCAACGGCTCAAGGCCGGACAGACGGCAGGCCACCGGCAGGTCAGGCAACGCGCGCGGCGCACAACCCTCGATCGCCTTCGCCATGGCCGCGATATGTGCCGGTGTGGTCCCACAGCAGCCACCGACCAGATTAAGGAAGCCGGACTGCGCCCACTCGCGGATATGCACCGCCATGTCATCGGCCTCCAGATCGTAGCCGCCAAACGCATTCGGCAGGCCAGCATTCGGATGCACCGAGACATAAGTTTCGCTGATGCGCGCCAGCTCCTCGACATACTGGCGCAGCTCTTTCGGCCCCAGCGCACAGTTCAGGCCAAACGACAGCGGCTCGGCATGGCGCAGGGCATTGTAGAAGGCTTCGGTGGTCTGCCCGGACAGGGTACGGCCGGAGGCATCGGTGATGGTGCCGGAGATCATCACCGGCAGTCGTCGGTTCAGCTCATCAAACACGCTCTCCACCGCAAACACCGCCGCCTTGGCATTGAGGGTATCGAAGATGGTCTCGATCATCAGGATGTCGGCCCCACCGTCGATCAGCGCCAGCGCCGACTCGCGATAGGCCTCGACCAGCTGGTCATAGGTGACATTGCGCGCGCCCGGATCATTGACATCCGGCGAGATCGAGCAGGTACGGTTAGTCGGACCGAGCACCCCGGCGACAAAGCGCGGCTTGCCCGGCGTCTTTGCCGTCCAGCTATCCGCCACCTGACGCGCCAGACGGGCCGCCTCGCGGTTGATCTCGGCACTGAGCGCTTCCATCTGGTAATCCGCCATCGCAATGCGCGTGGCATTGAAGCTGTTGGTCTCGATAATATCGGCACCGGCCGCCAGATAGGCCTCATGAATCGCCGCGATCACCGCCGGACGGGTCAGTACCAGCAGGTCATTATTGCCCTTGAGATCGGACGGCCAGGCGGCGAAACGTTCACCGCGGTAATCTGCTTCCTGCAAGCCGTAGGACTGAATCATGGTGCCCATGCCGCCATCTATCAGCAGAATGCGCTGCTGCAGGCACTGGCGAATATCAACGGGCGTTCCTTGCACGGGTGTGACCACGGCGTTCTCCTTTACATTCCTTGCTCTGGATACGGCAATGCCGCATTCCGGTTATGTTCGCACTGTGACTGGCTGGACGTTCACCGCGGCGCATGCCAGCATGCCGCGATTCCCCGAACAGGAGAGTCCGATGTCGAATGATGATCCACAGCAGGTCGACAGCTTTCGTCAGCGAGTGTATGCCATTGTGGCGGCGATTCCACCCGGTCATGTGACCACCTACGGCACGGTCGCCCGGCTGGCTGGCTCTGCGCGCGCCGCGCGCCAGGTGGGCGGCATCTTCTGCCGATTACCCGCCGACTCACGCCTGCCCTGGCACCGGGTGGTAAACCGCCACGGCGGCCTGTCGTTGACCGGCGACGATGCCGAGCGTCAGCGCGCCGCCCTGGCGCGGGAGGGCATCGACTGCCCGCCCGGCGCGTTCATCGATCTGACGCGTTATGCCTGGCCGGCGGCCTGACCCAACTGGGCCAAATCATACGGCGTATTCTGGTAGACGTAGTAATTGAGCCAGTTGGTAAACAGCAGATGGCCGTGGCTGCGCCAGGTGGCATGCGGTGCCTCGCTCGGATCATCGTTGCGGTAGTAGTTCTTCGGCACCCGCGGATTGATGCCAGCATGGGTATCGCGCACGAACTCATTATGCAGGGTATCGGCATCATATTCCGGATGACCGGTGACATAGACCTGACGGGCGTCCGGGCTGACCGCCAGATAGACTCCGGCCTCGTCCGACTCGGCGAAGATGCGCAGATCGGTATATTCGCGGATGAAGTCACCCTCGAAGTTGGCATAGCGCGAGTGCGGCGCCAGGAAGCGATCATCAAAACCACGCACCAGCGGATCCAGCTCCACCAGACGACGGTGTTCATACACCCCGGATAGCTTCACATCTCGGGTCTGCTTCTCCAGCCCGTAGAACACCTTAAGCGCCGCTTGCGCCGCCCAACACAGGAACAGGGTCGAGGTGACGTGGGTGCGCGACCACTCGATGATCTCAACTAGGGTGTCCCAATAGACCACCTTGGAAAACGGCACCAACCCAAGCGGCGCGCCGGTAATAATCAGCCCGTCATAGCGGTTATCGCGCACTTGCGAGAAATCCTGATAAAAGGTGTCGAGATGGGCCTTAGGCGTGTTCTTCGACTCGCGATCATCAATGCGCAACAGATCGACATCCACCTGCAGCGGCGAGTTGGAGAGCATGCGCATCAGCTGGATTTCCGTCTCGATCTTCTTCGGCATCAGATTGAGCAGTAACACCCGCAGCGGGCGGATGTCCTGGTGCATGGCGCGGGTACGGGTCATGACGAAGATGTTTTCATCACTGAGAACGCCAGCGGCCGGCAACAAATCGGGTATCTGGATGGGCATGGTCTATTTCCTGTACTGCATCAGTAAAAACGTCTGGACATCCAGAAATCTACACCACTCCTGCGATGCTGTCACCCTCCCTGCAATCCGGCAGCGCATCTGCTTTTCTTTCGTTATGCTTTTGTCTAGGATAGGCGCCGACAGCGGAGTGTAGCTAACTGCATGACTGGAATCAGAATCTCGGTAGATCGCCTTCAGATAGGCAATTTCGTACGCTTGCCTCTCAGTTGGCGGGACCACCCCTTTCTGTTTTCCAGCTTTCTGATCCGCAATCAGGATGAAATTGATCTCATCCGCCGCCTCGGCCTGAAGCAGGTCATCATCTTCCCCGACAAGTCAGAAACTGGTCCTAAGCCGATTCAGGATAGCGAACCGCAACTGAACGATAGCGCCGAGACCAATGATCCGGTACTCACCGATCGGGAAGCAGAACTGGCTGCCGAGAAAGAGCGCCGTATCGAGCAGTTGAAACAATACCGTCGTGGTTTGCAGCGCAGCGAGAAAGCCTTCGAGCGCTCTCTCAGCCAATTGCGCAACCTGATGAGCAAACTGCAGACCCGACCACTGACCGCCATCCAGGAAGCCCAGGAGTTGGTGGATGGTATCGTCAAGCAACTGCTGAATACGGATGAGATGGTGCTGCACCTGATGGGCGACAGTGAAGAGGGTGAGAGCATCTACTACCACTCACTGAACGTCTCCATCCTCTCCATGTTGTTGGCCAAAGAGGCCAGCTTCACCGAAGACGAGATGCGAACCATCGGTTTTGCCGCCTTGATGCACGATATCGGTATGTTACGGGTCCCCACTCAGATCCTGCGCAAGACCACACCGTTAACGGTGCCAGAGCGCAACCTGATGAAACAGCATCCACGCTACGGACTGGAGTTGCTTGATCTGACCAAAGACTGCCCACCGGATGTCAAAGGGGTCGTGCTGCGCCATGAAGAGCGACTGGATGGATCGGGTTATCCAGAAGGGCTTAAAGGCGAGCAGATTGACCGACTGACCCAGCTGATTAGCGTGGTGGATGAGTACGATGAGGTCTGCCATCCGCAAGATCAGGGTAAAGCCCGAGTGCCACATGCCGTTCTCTCCTTCCTGTTCAAGAACCGCACCAAACAACTGAACAAAGATTATATCGGTCTGCTGGTCAAACAACTGGGGATCTATCCGCCTGGCAGCGTGGTGCAGTTGACCAATGGCCAGGTCGGGCTGGTGATGTCCGTCAATAGCCGTCGTCTGCTGTTCCCGAGCATCCTGATTTACGATCCGGCTATTCCTCGTCAGGAAGCAGCGATCATCGATCTGGAAGAGACCGGCCTGCGCATCGGTAAGGTGCTCTCTCCCAACCGTCTGCCCGCGCCGGTGTTTGAATATCTCAACCCGCGCACCCGCATCAGCTTCTACTTCGATCACAGTCAGGTCGGCAGCCCGGCCTGAGCGCGCTATTGACCCTGTCACCATCGTCAGCGTAAGGTCGGTGCAAACAGGGAGCCGTATCATGATCATTGAAATCATTGCTACCGGTGACGAAGTGCTCACCGGATTTACCGTCGATACCAATTCCAGCTGGTTATCCCAACGTCTGCTTGACCACGGTTGGCAAGTGCGCCGCCGGCATACCGTCGGCGATCGGATGGATGACTTGGTGGCCATCCTGCAAGAGCGCAGTCAAGTTGCCGATATCCTGTTGGTCAATGGTGGGCTCGGCCCCACCTCGGATGACAAGACCACTGAAGCCGCCGCCTTGGCCGCTGACGTGCCATTACAACTGGATCAGACTTGGCTGGATTTGCTGCTCGAACGCTATGCCGGGCGAGGACGGCCAATGCCGGAGAGTAATCGCAAACAGGCGCTGTTGCCGGCCAATGCCGAACGCATTCATAACCCGGTAGGCACCGCCTGTGGTTTTAAAATGCCGCTTAACCGCGCCACCTGTTACTTCACGCCTGGCGTGCCCAGCGAATTCAAAGTGATGGTTGACGAGCAGATCCTGCCCCAATTGGTCGGTAGTCAGTCCGGACAGGCGCGCGTAGACCGTTTCTTTACCTTCGGCGTATCAGAATCCGCCCTCAGCGATCGGTTGGATACGCTGGCGTGGCCTGACGATATTGTACTCGGCTATCGCTCCTCGATGCCGATCATCGAACTCAAGCTGATCAGTCAGCAAGCCAATGCCATCGCATTCGATCAAGCGCGGACCCAGCTACTGCAGGTCATCGAGCCGTTCTTGGTGGGCGAAGATCATCTGGACCAACCGGCGGCCATCGCGCATCTGCTGGACGGACGCCAGCTGACCATTCAGGAAGATGGCACCCGTGGTCTGGTGTTGCACAATCTGGCACCACGATTGCCGCAATTGCAGGGGCACCTGCAGCCGTTGCCCCAGACGCTAGAGGCTTTATATGCCGCCACTATTCCCCCGGCAGATAGTCAGAGTGTGACCTTGGCTATCGGAGGCAGCAGCGAACAAGGTATCCCCCTAGTGCTGCGTCTTGGCGAGCAAGCTTGGGGGCAAACCTTACGCAGTAGCTTGCATAACCCACCGCTACGTACCGCAGTGATCGCCTTTGCCGCCCAGGAGATGATTCGTCGCGCCCTGCTCGGACAAGCGGTACTGGGTCCTTACGAGACACTGGCTCGTCATGAAACCCTGGCGCGTTAACGACATCAACGCAGCGCGAGCAATCCAAGCCCGCCATCCGCGAATTGCGGATGGCGATTGAGCAAACCCATTGTCAGATCATAAAGGAGAGCAATGAGAGCCAATATAACGTAAAAAACAAAAACCCCGCCGAAGCGGAGTTCTATTATCGTGGTGCTGATACCCAG
>JAYROM010000096.1:0-25555 GCA_041911695.1 Aeromonadaceae bacterium | reverse complement strand
ATCGGGGGGCAAGTCGACCAGAATGATCTCGTCGGCGGCATCAAATAGCCGATCAGGGATGGTTTCGCGCACCTTGATACCGGTGATCCCGCCGACGATGTCGTTCAGACTCTCCAGATGCTGGACATTGACGGTGGTAAACACATCCATGCCGGCATCCAGTAACTCCTCTACATCTTGCCAGCGTTTCGGGTGGCGAGAGCCGGGCACATTCGTGTGCGCCAGCTCATCGACCAGCACCACCGCTGGATGACGGGCGATCACGCCATCCAGATCGAACTCGGCCAGCCGGTGTCCACGATAGAAGTGGTGGCGTAACGGCTGTTGGCTAAGTCCCTCCAGCAAGGCCGCCGTCTCACTGCGGCCATGTGTCTCGACGATGCCAACCAGCACATCCAGCCCCTGGGCGCGCAGGCGTTGGGCCTCTTGCAGCATGGCGTAGGTCTTGCCAACGCCGGCATTGGCGCCGAAGAAGACTTTCAGGCGGCCACGCACTCGGGTTTGTGCCAGCAGGCTGTCCGGATCAGGGCGGCGCGGTTCACTCATTTACTGCACTCCTTGTGCGGGCTGCGTGGCGAGCTGGTCCAGGGCCAGATTGAGCTGCAGCACATTCACCACCTGACGCTCGAATGGCAGTGGCCAGGTCGGGGTGGTCAACCGGGTAATCAGCTGCTGTAGCTGTGCGGCAGGTAGATGGCGGGCGTGCGCCACACGATCAACCTGGAAACGCAAGGCGCCCGGGCTGAGATGTGGGTCCAGCCCGCTGGCCGAGCTGGTCAGTAACTCCACCGGGATTAAGCGTGGCGGGTTGGCCGGAGCCAGCGCCTGGCGACGTGCCATCAAGGCTTGCAACAACTGCGGATTCAGCGGCCCAAAGTTGCTGCCACCCGAGTTGGTCGCGTCATAGGCAATGGCCGACGGTCGGCTCCAAAAATAGTCGGCACGGGTAAAGGATTGGCCAATCAGCGCGGAACCCACTGTCCGCTTTTGAGCATAGACCAATGAACCGTTGGCCTGGGCGGGGAACAGTGATTGCGCCAGCCAGGTGCCGAGTGCCGGATAGGCTGCGCCGGTAAGCAGGGTGAGCAATATCAGCAAGCGCAGTGCAGGGGAAAATAGGGTGGTCATCATCAGGCTCCTTACACCAGGCCAAACAGGGTGAGCAGCAGGTCAATCAGCTTGATGCCGATAAACGGCACGATCAGACCGCCAACCCCGTAAATCAGCAGGTTACGACGTAACAAGCGGTCTGCCGGCATCGGGTGATACTGCACACCACGCAGAGCCAGCGGTACCAGCGCGATAATAATCAGGGCGTTAAAGATCACCGCCGACAAGATGGCTGACTGTGGACTGTGCAGATGCATCAGGTTCAGCGCATTGAGTTGCGGAAAGGTCGCGGCAAATGCCGCCGGGATAATGGCGAAGTATTTGGCCACATCATTGGCAATGCTGAAGGTGGTCAGCGAACCGCGGGTCATCAGCATCTGCTTGCCGATATGGACAACCTCGATCAACTTGGTCGGGTTGGAGTCCAGATCAACCATGTTGCCGGCCTCCTTGGCAGCTTGGGTACCACTGTTCATCGCCACTGCCACATCGGCCTGGGCCAGCGCCGGGGCATCGTTGGTGCCGTCGCCGGTCATGGCGACCATCCGCCCTTCTGCCTGGTATTGGCGGATCAGCGCCAGTTTGGTCTCCGGGGTCGCCTCGGCCAGGAAGTCGTCAACCCCGGCCTCTGCCGCGATGGCCGCTGCGGTTAACCGGTTATCACCGGTCACCATTACTGTCTTGATCCCCATCTGACGCAGGGCCATAAAGCGCTCGCGAATGCCGCCCTTGACGATATCCGACAGCGCAATCACGCCGAGCACTCGCGCCCCTTCACTGACCACCAACGGGGTACCGCCAGCCCGTGCAACCTGCTCCACCAGACCGTGCGCCTGGCGCGGATAACGCCCGCCATTGGCTTCTACATGCCGCTGGATCGCATCGGCTGCCCCTTTGCGGATCAGTCGCCCTTGCAGGTTGACGCCACTCATTCGGGTTTGCGCCGAGAAGGGGACGAAGGTCGCCCCAAGGGCCTGGATATCACGCTCGCGGAGGTTAAACCGGACTTTGGCCAGCACCACGATGCTGCGCCCCTCCGGGGTTTCGTCGGACAGCGAGGCCAGTTGCGCCGCATCCGCCAGTTGCTGTTCGCTGATGCCGTCGACCGGCAGGAAGGCGGTGGCTTGACGGTTGCCAAGGGTGATGGTGCCGGTCTTGTCGAGCAGCAATACATCAACGTCTCCGGCCGCCTCGACGGCACGCCCTGACGTAGCGATGACATTGGCCGCCAACATGCGACTCATCCCGGCAACGCCGATGGCGGACAGCAAGCCACCGATGGTGGTCGGGATCAGGCAGACCAGCAGAGCAATCAGCACCGTCAGGCTTACCAGTTGACCGCTGTGCTGAGTGAACACCGCAAACCATGAGAACGGCAGCAGGGTGGCCGTGGCCAGCAGGAAAACGAGCGTCAGCGCGATCAGCAGAATGGTTAACGCAATCTCGTTGGGTGTCTTGCGCCGCTGAGCGCCTTCCACCATCGCAATCGTGCGATCCAGAAAGGTATCACCCGGATTGACCGTGGCGCGGATCACCAGCCAGTCTGACAACACGCGCGTTCCGCCGGTTACGGCACTGAAATCGCCGCCGGCTTCGCGGATCACGGGCGCGGACTCACCGGTGATCGCACTTTCATCCACCGAAGCAACCCCTTCGATGACCTCGCCATCACAGGGAATTGTTTCGCCTGCGTCTACCTGAACCAGATCATCCTTGCGGAGTTGATCCGCATTGACCCGCACTGCAGGTGCCCCATAGTGCGGCGCACTCAGTTGATGGGCCCAGACCGTCTGTTGCAGGCCACGCAGGCTATCCGCCTGTGCCTTGCTGCGCCCTTCGGCCAGCGCTTCGGCAAAGTTGGCGAACAGCACGGTAAACCACAGCCACAGGGTAATATTCAGGGTAAACCACCAAGGGTCACTCTCCAGCCGGATCAGCCCCAGCCCTTGCAGCAGGCAGGTCAAGCTGGTGATCAGGCTACCCAACCAGACCACAAACATCACCGGATTGCGCCACTGACTGCGCGGGTTGAGTTTGATCACTGCCTGGCGTAGCGCCTGGCGGCAAAGTTCTGGGTCAAACAGGGATACATGATGACGACGCATAACGACTCCTTAAAATCCCATCATCAGGTGCTCGACGATCGGACCGAGAGCGAGCGCAGGAATAAAGGTCAGGGCACCGACCAGCAGCACACTGCCAATCAGCAATAGGGTGAACAGCCAACCATGGGTGGGCAGGGTGCCTTCACCAGCGGGTTGGTGCTTCTTGGCGGCCAGCGCTCCCGCGAGCGCCAGTACCGGCACGATGACGCCAAAGCGGCCGAGCAGCATGGCCAGACCCAGCAGCAGGTTGTAGAACGGTGTGTTGACGCTCAACCCGGCAAAGGCGCTGCCATTGTTATTGGCAGCCGAGCTCAGCGCATACAGCACCTCGCTAAAACCATGCGGGCCCGGATTAAAAATACCGGCCCGACCTGCCGGCAGCAGCAGGGCCAACGCCGTCCCTAACAGCACTACAGCGCTCGGGATCAGAATGGCGATCGCCACCAGTTTGATCTCATGACTGTCGATCTTCTTACCCAGATACTCCGGGGTGCGGCCAATCATCAAGCCGGCGATAAACACGGTCAGGATGACAAACAGCAGGATGCCGTAGAAGCCGGCGCCCACACCGCCAAAAATCACCTCACCCAGTTGCATCAACAGCATCGGTAGTAGCCCACCGAGCGGGGTGAGGGCGTCGTGCAGGGTATTGATCGCGCCACAGGAGGCGGCTGTGGTGATCACGGTGAACAGACTGGAGGCGGCGATGCCGAAACGGCTCTCCTTGCCCTCCATATTTCCCCCCGGCTGCAGCCCGCTGGGCAGCAGATCGGCCCCGGCCTGATGCAGCAGTTGGGTGCCATGTTGTTCGGCCAGGGTAACCCCCCAGACCGCGAGGACTAACATGCCGGTCATCGCCAACAGGAGAGTCCAGGCTTGGCGGCGATCATCGCAGATCCGGCCAAACGCCATCACCAGAGCGGTGGGTAACAGGAAGATGGCGATCATCTGCACAAAGTTGGTCAGTCCGGTCGGGTTCTCAAACGGATGGGCAGAGTTGGCATTAAAGAAGCCGCCGCCATTGGTCCCCAGCATTTTGATCGCCTCCTGGGTGGCGACCGGTCCCATGGCCAGGGTCTGGTGTTGGCCCTCCAGCGTGGTCAAGGTGAGATAGGGGGCGAGATTCTGCAAGCCACCTTGCTGCACAAACAGCAGGGCCAGCAGCAGGCTTAACGGCAACAATACCAGCACGGTTAACCGCAAGAGATCCCGCCAGGCATTGCCGAGCGACTGACTGCTATGTCGGGTCAGTCCGCGGATCAGGGCAAAGGCCACCGCGCCGCCAGTGGCCGCCGACAGGAAATTTTGCACCGTCAACCCGAGCATCTGGCTGAGATAACTCAGCGTGGTTTCGCCAGCATAGGCTTGCCAGTTGGTATTGGTGACAAAACTGATCGCGGTATTGAGCGCCAGATCCAGGGGTAAACCGGGCAGATGTTGCGGGTTAAATGGCAGATAGCCCTGCAGCAACAGCAGCGCAAACAGCAACAGGCCGCCGAGCAGGTTGAATAACAGCAGCGCAAAGGTATAGGTCAACCAGTTCATCTCCAGTTGGCCGGCCTGACCCAATAACCACTGCTCACCGCGTTGCAGCAGCCCGGGCAGTGGGTCGTCGAGCAGCCGGGCCAACCAGCGCCCGAGCGGCCAGGCACACAGCGCGAGCACCAGCAGATAGCACAGCAATAACATCCAGGCTGTCGAGGTCATCAGAACTTCTCCGCATGCAACAGGGCGTAGATCAGATACGCCATCAGCGCCAGCACCCCAAACAGGCCGACGCACCACCAGATAGTCATGTTCTTATTCCTTCTTCATGGCAGTGGGATGAGTCCCACGGGTTCTCATGGTCAGGGTAGAAAATGCCGCGAAAAAGTCCGGTAAAAAGGCAGCGCCGCGCGGTAAAGAATCTGTAAAAACGCCACATGTGGTGGCAGGGATTGCCAGTGCGGCGGCCTGATGGTGAGGGGGCGAGAGGGTAGGGATACAGCAGAAATGGTTGATATCGCATCGCTTTATGGCGGAACCCTCTACTGGTCGGCGGCGAGCCAATTGGGGCGCTATGCGCAGCACGCACCGCAGCAACCAGCAGAGAGGGATGTCGCTTGAGGTCTGTGATCTCCCCGATGGCGGTGGTAGCTGAATCGTTATGTCAGCAGCCATGGCGTGCAAGTTGGCCATATTGAGTCCGACTGAATTGTGCATAAGTAGTGCTAAAGCACCATATGTGCGCACCAATACGGGTAATTTACCCGAGGTAACGATTTCAATATCCCGAAATGGCGCCCCAAAATCTGGCACATGGATTGCCTTGAACATTCCGACCAAAACAGGGAATGTTGAAGGAATTACTGATATGTCACTCAAAAGTCATCAGATGGCATTAACGCCCGCAGAACAGCATGCGTTGCCATGGTGGGGAAAAACCGGCAAGTTGGCGATGCGTTGGGCCTCGGCCCGCAACCAGGATCGTGTGGCCGCGATGGAGAGCGCATTCTACAGTTTCGCCGAAACGCGCAAGAATCTGCTGATTCAGTGGGCCGACCTGCAGTGGGGGATTCTACAGAGTCTGGCGGATATCCTGCCGGCCGAACATCCACAGATTGGCCGTTGGCTCGAGGAGAAGCAGCCACTGCTGCGCGATGTCACCGAGCTGTTTGTGCTGGATGCGACTGGGCAACGATTGGCCAGTTCACGCGCCGAGGTTGGCCCCTATCGTCAGCCGAGCGAGCTGGTCAGTCAGCATCTGGCGCGCGGTCGCCTGTTGCATGGCCCCTATATTGATCCGCAAACCTTGGCCCTGGGGGCGAGTACCTCGTCGTTCCACGATGCGGTGACCCTGATGTTCTATCAGCCATTGCTACACAATGGGGTGCGAACCGGCACCTTGTGTGCGCGCGTACCGAATGATGTGCTGGGTGATCTGATCCAGCGCGAAGCCGGCCATATCTATCATGAGTCGGGTGATAACTACCTGTTTATGGTGCGCCCGGTGCTGGCGCCAGAGACCAAGCCTGGGACCGCGCTGTCGCGTTCGCGGTTTGAGGATCGCACCTTCAGCCTGGGCGATAACCTGAAAGATGGTGTGCATACCCCCTATGGTACCGTTCAGGTGCGGGCCCATACCGAATTTGAATTGGTGTTCAATGATCCGGCTACCGGCCAGCTGCATGCCGGGGTGCGCGAAACCATCCGCCGGGGTGAGAACCTGTTTGTGCTCTATCCCGGGTATGCCGATTATCGCCATATCCCGGTCATCGGCCGGGGCATCACCCTGCAACTGCCGGGCTCGCCAGATACCTGGGGCATGATGTGCGAGGCGGATCTGGAGGAGGTCTACCGCTATCGTTCGATTCGTTACCGGTTGGTCAAAGCGGTGATGCAGACCCTGGTGCCGGGCTGGGCCACCGGCGCGGCCATTGCCTTGGCGGTAACCGACAATCCGGCGCTGATGGTCGCTTGTCAGTTCGCCGGCCTGCTCGGTGGCGGCTTGGTGTTTGGCCGATACCATGCGCGCGGTCTGTCGCAGCGTCTGCGCGAGATCATCCTGATGCTGCGCCGTATCACCGAGGGGGAGGCCAACCTGCGTCTGCGCATGGATCGTCAGGCGTTGATCAGTGATGAGACCGGCATCATTACCCAGTGGGTGAATAGCTTGGTCGATAACATGGATGCCACCCTTGGCAATGTCATGCTGACCAGCCATGAACTGCAATCTGATAACCAGTTGATGATGCAGCACAATAACCGCACTGCCGTGGCGGTGGACCAAGTGATGTCGGCGATGCAGCGCACCCTGGAATCGCTCGAATCACAACATGGCCGTTTAAGCGAGGCCTCCGACAGTGCCAGCGATCTACATCAGGCGATGTTGCAGCAGGCGGCGTTGGCGCGCAGTCAGTTTAGTCAGGTGTCGGAGCGTACACAGATGATCCGCCAGACGGTGAATCATGCCACCTCTACCATTCAGCAACTCGGCGTCAGCACGCGTGAGATTGGTCAGATTGTCGAGGTGATCCGTGCGATTGCCGCGCAGACCAACTTGCTGGCACTGAATGCCGCCATCGAAGCAGCGCGCGCCGGCGAAGCCGGTCGCGGTTTTGCGGTGGTGGCTGATGAGGTACGCGGTCTGGCTGAGCGTACTCGCAGCGCAACGGTCGAGATTGAGAGCATGATTGCTGGGGTACAAACCCAGGCCGATCAGGTGGTCAATGCCATGACCGCAGGGATGAGCAGTATTGAAGAGGGGCTTCGCATTGCGGTCGATGCGACCGGTGGGCAGTCCGAATCGAACGTGGATGTCACAGCACTGTTCTCCACCATCCATGATCTGTCCGAGCGTGGACGGGCACAATCGGATGAGGCCGCCGGGGTCGTGCAGGTCGCCTCCGAGATGCAGAATGCGCTGGATGCGTTGAGTCAGAGCGTGTTGCAAACCCATCACACCATCGCCCGGCTCGGGGTAATGGCTGGCCGTTTCCAGGTTAGCGGGGCGGTCGCTGCATAAGGGCGCAACAAAAATGGCGCACTCTGAATGAGGTGCGCCATTTTTAGTCAGCTTGAAACACAGTAAGCGGATGGCCTACTCGTCGAAATCAGCCAGATCTTTGGCCAGTTCCATCGGTTCGACTTCGAGGCCGTCCATGTCGGCATTCCAGTTGACGCCAATCAGTACGCCGTCTTCGCCCAGATCGTTGACCCACTCTTCAAAGAAGGTTTCCAGGTCGATCGGCATCGGCTTGTAGTCAACCCATTCGTCCACGCAGTGGGCGCGAGCGGCTTCTTCGCTGGACCACAGCGGCAGTACGTCGGTTTCCGAGTATTCGTTAGAGTCGCATACAACCCAGTCTTCGCCGAATTGCAGCCCCCAGAGGTGGCCGCTATCACGGGCCTCATCAATCAGTTGCTGGTAATTGGCGTTCAGATCGGTTCCCGGTAGGCTCATGATGTGTTCCTTGCGAGGGGAGGTTGAAATCCCCCTGATCCTGAAGCAAAAAAACGACGCCGACAAGCGTCGGCGTCGTCAGATTATGGCGTTAGCGCAAGGTATCGGCGAAAAAGCACCGACTGCGTAAACCTTAACCGCTGATCTCAGGGCAGCGGCCCAGGGTATGGACTCGGCCATCGGCCTCCTCTTGCTCCAGTACAACATTAAACCCCCACAAGGTATGCAAGTGACGTAATACCTCCTTGAACGAGTTATCGAGCGGAATGCGCTCGTGTGGCACATGGCGCAGGATCAGCGCGCGGTCGCTTTTTACCGCCACGTTGAATACCTGAATATTGGGCTCATGCTGACTCAGGTTGTATTGGGCGGCCAGTTTGTAGCGCAGTTGGCGATAGCCCTCTTCGTTGTGGATCGCCGAGATGTGCAGTTGCTGATCCTGATCGTTGTCATCAATCGCGAACAGACGCAGATCACGCATCACGGTCGGGCTCAGGAATTGGCTGATAAAGCTCTCATCCTTGAAGTTCTCCATCGCGAAATGCAGGGTGGTCAGCCAGTCGCTGCCGGCATAATCCGGGAACCAGCGTTTGTCCTCCTCGGTGGGCTGCTCACAGATCCGGCGCAGGTCGCGGAACATGGCAAACCCGAGTGCATACGGGTTGAGGCCGGAGTAGTACTTGCTGTGGTACGGCGGCTGATAGACCACATTGGTGTGGCTATGCAGGAACTCCATCATAAAGCGATCAGTCAGGTGCCCCTCGTCATACAGGTGGTTGAGGATGGTGTAGTGCCAGAAGGTGGCCCAGCCTTCGTTCATCACCTGGGTCTGCTTTTGTGGATAGAAGTACTGGCTGATCTTGCGCACGATGCGAATGATCTCGCGCTGCCACGGTTCGAGTAGCGGGGCGTGCTTCTCAATAAAGTAGAGAATATTCTCCTGCGGCTCTTGCGGGAAACGGCCCTCGTGCTGGGTCTCTTCTCGTGTGCTGCGCGGCAGGGTGCGCCACAACTGGTTGACCTGGGTCTGCAGGTACTCCTCGCGCCGTTTTTGCCGGCGTTTTTCTTCGGCCAGCGAGATCTTCTGCGGCCGCTTGTAGCGATCTACGCCGTAATTCATCAGTGCATGGCAGGCGTCCAGCAGGCGTTCGACCGCGTCGATGCCGTGGCGCTCCTCACACTCGGTGATGTAGTTTTTGGCAAACAGCAGGTAGTCGATGATCGAGGTGGCGTCAGTCCAGGTGCGGAACAGGTAGTTGTTACGGAAGAACGAGTTGTGGCCATAGCAAGCATGGGCCATCACCAGGGCCTGCATCGGCATGGTGTTCTCTTCCATCAGATAGGCGATGCACGGGTCGGAGTTGATGACGATTTCATAGGCCAGCCCCATCTGCCCGCGGCGATAGGTCTGCTCGGTGGAGATAAAGCGCTTGCCGAATGACCAGTGGTGATAGCCGATGGGCATACCCACGCTGGAGTAGGCATCCATCATCTGTTCACTGCTGATCACCTCGATCTGGTTCTTGTAGGTTTTCAGCCGGTAATGCGCGGCCACCCGGGCTATCTCGGTGTGATAACGCTCCAGCAGCTCGAAGGTCCAGTCCGGACCGTCGGGCAGGGGGGAATGCGGACGATGCTCCATACCTCTTCTCCCTAAACGGGTGAGCAGAATTGTGCTACATCGACCGGATGTTGCACGCAGACACGCGGTGAACCCATCCATGGGCGCTCCATCGCGCCATGGCAGTCGCCATTCCCTGCGCGAAGGGTCTGCTTAGCATCATCCGGTCTCATCTCCCGGTAATCTTCTATTTAAAGCACGTTTACGCCGCCTGTTTGCGAAACAACTCGCGGAATACCGGGTAGATGTCCTCGACCTTGCGAATGTTTTCCATGGCAAATTGCGGCCATTCGCGGGCCACCGTCTCGTACTGGTACCACAGGCTTTGATGCGCGCGGTTGGTGATCTCGATGTACGAGTAGTAACGCACATGCGGCATGATCTGCTCGGCCAACAGCTGACGACACAAGGGCGAGTCATCGGCCCAGTTATCGCCGTCCGACGCCTGCGCGGCATAGATGTTCCACTGGCTGGCCGGGTAGCGGTCGCGCATCACCTCGATCATCAGCTGCAGGGCGCTGGAGACAATGGTGCCGCCGGTCTCCTGCGAGTAGAAGAAGTCATGCTCGTTGACCTCCTTGGCCTGGGTATGGTGGCGGATAAACACCACCTCGACATTCTTGTAGCTGCGCGTCAGGAACAGGTAGAGCAGGATATAGAAGCGCTTGGCCATCTCCTTGGTCGGCTGATCCATTGAGCCGGAGACATCCATCAGACAGAACATCACTGCCTGGCTGGTGGGTTCAACCCGCTTGACGAAGTTGTTGTAGCGCAGGTCGAAGGTGTCAATAAACGGCACCGCAGCGATACGCTGGCTCAGTACCTGGATATCGGCCTCCATCCGCGCCAGCACGGTAGCATTGGCTCCTAATGCCTTGGCCGCGTCGTACTCTTTTTCCAGTTCATGCAGTTCGCGCTTCTTGCCGGCCTGCAGCGCGATACGACGGGCCAACGAATTTTGCAGCGAGCGGATGATATTGATCTGCGCCGGGACCCCATTCTGGGTAAAGCCGGCGCGATGGGTCTTGACCTCGACCATGCTGGAGATCGGGGTTTTCTGCATGTTGGGCAGCTCCAGATCATCGAACAGCAGATCCAGATACTCATCTTTGGAGATTTCAAAGACAAATTCGTCCTCGCCACCACCTTGGTCTCCGGCCTGGCCTTGACCGCTGCCCTGGCCGCCACCACCGCCTTGCGGGCGGTCAATATTATCGCCGGTAACGAATCGATCATTGCCCGGATGCACCAGCTCGCGGTGCCCCCCCTTGCCCTGATGAAATTGGGGCTCGGTGATATCGCGCGACGGAATGGAGACGCTTTCGCCTTGGTCCACATCCTGAATGCTGCGCCGGGTGACCGCGTCGGACACCGCCTTTTTTATCTGTTCCTTGTAGCGACGGAGAAACCGCTGCCGGTTCACCGCGCTTTTGTTCTTGCCATTCAATCGACGGTCGATGAAATGTGCCATACCGCATTCCCCCCAATACCAAGGACGGCCAGCGCCGCCACAAACTGTGTGGGGCACTGGCGCCATGGACGACTAGCTGGACTTGCGTACCCGCAGGTACCACTCGGAGAGCAGGCGGACCTGCTTGCGGGTGTAGCCCTTTTCCATCATGCGCTCGACGAAGTTTTCATGCTTCTTCTGCTCTTCGGCCGAGGTCTTGGCGTTGAACGAAATCACCGGCAGCAGCTCTTCGGTGTTGGAGAACATCTTCTTCTCGATCACCGCGCGCAGTTTTTCATAGCTGGTCCAGTTCGGGTTGCGGCCGGCGTTGTTGGCGCGGGCGCGCAGCACGAAGTTGACGATCTCGTTACGGAAGTCCTTCGGATTACTGATGCCGGCTGGCTTCTCGATCTTTTCCAGCTCGTTATTCAGCGAACCACGGTCGAACAGCTGGCCGGTTTCCGGGTCTCGGTACTCCTGATCCTGGATCCAGAAGTCGGCGTAGGTGACATAACGGTCGAAGATATTCTGGCCGTATTCGGAGTAGGACTCGAGATAGGCGGTCTGGATCTCCTTGCCGATAAATTCGACATAACGCGGCACCAGATAGCCCTTGATGAACTCCAGATAACGGTCATGGATCTCCTGCGGGAACTGTTCGCGCTCGATCTGTTGCTCCAGCACATAGAACAGGTGCACTGGGTTGGCGGCGACTTCGGCATGGTCGAAGTTAAACACGCGGGAGAGGATCTTGAAGGCGAAACGGGTCGACAGCCCCTGCATGCCTTCATCCACGCCGGCATAATCGCGGTACTCCTGATAGGACTTGGCCTTGGGGTCGGTGTCCTTCAGGCTTTCGCCGTCATAGACGCGCATCTTGGAGTAGATGCTCGAATTTTCTGGCTCCTTGATACGTGACAACACGCTGAACTGCGCGAGGTACTCGAGCGTGCCTGGGGCGCATTTGGCGCTGACCAGTTCGCTGTGTTGCAACAGCTTTTCGTAGATATGGATCTCTTCGGAGAACCGCAGGCAATAGGGCACCTTGACGATATACACACGATCAAGGAAAGCCTCGTTATTCTTGTTGTTACGGAACTGCTGCCATTCCGACTCGTTGGAGTGGGCGAGGATGATGCCTTCAAACGGCAGCGCGGAGAGCCCCTCGGTGCCGTTGTAATTGCCCTCCTGGGTGGCGGTGAGCAGCGGATGCAGCACCTTGATCGGTGCCTTGAACATTTCCACGAACTCCATCAGCCCCTGGTTGGCGCGGCACAGCGAGCCGGAGTAAGCGTAGGCATCGGCATCATGCTGGGCAAAGTGCTCGAGCTGGCGAATGTCGACCTTACCCACCAGCGAGGAGATATCCTGGTTGTTCTCATCTCCTGGTTCGGTCTTGGCGATGGCGATCTGGTCGAGGATCGACGGATAGACCTTTTCGACACGGAACTGGCTGATATCGCCGCCAAATTCATGCAGGCGCTTGGCCACCCACGGCGACATGATGGTTTTCAGGTAGCGCTTGGGGATGCCGTATTCGCGCTCCAGAATGTCACCATCCTCCTGCACATCAAACAGGCAAAACGGGTGGTCGTTCACCGGCGAGCCCTTGATGCGGTAGATGGCAACGCGCTGCATCAGCGCCTTGAGCTTTTCGGCCAGCGAGGATTTCCCGCCACCGACCGGGCCGAGCAGGTAGAGGATCTGCTTGCGCTCTTCCAGCCCCTGCGCGGCATGCTTGAGATAGGAGACAATCTGCTCGATCGCCTCTTCCATGCCGTAGAAATCCTTGAAGGCCGGGTAGCGCGGAATAATGCGGTTGGAGAACAGCCGGCTCAAGCGCGGGATCTGTGCGGTGTCGACCATTTCCGGCTCGCCAATCGCCAGCAGCAGGCGTTCTGCGGCTGAGACATAGCAAGTCTTGTCCTTCTTGCACAATTCGAGAAATTCCTGCAGGGAGTACTCTTCCTCGCGAGCAGCTTCATAACGGCGCTGATAATGATCGAAAATACCCATGACATCTTCCCCCAATACAGTGACCACATAGCGGGCGGCGTCCATCCCGTTACATAGATATAGACCACCAGACCTGGTTGCCGCGGCGAAATTACCAGCCTGTGAGAGAGGAATTGCAGATTTCAGGCCACTTTTTCGCCACGGCCCCTGTCACGTTTACGACTATGAGGAAATAGTAGTCAGCTGAAAACCGCTTTGCGCACATAACGCCCCGGCGTTAGACGAAAAAGAGTGCAATAGCTTGTCAGTTATCTCGATATGCTGTCACTGCGCGTGGATAGACGGTAAAAGCAGTGCGAGTAACGCGGACAAACAGGTAAACTGTGGCGCGTTTTTGGCGCCCGTCTGCTGGCTCTCCTGCATGGCGGGAGTGGGTGGCGTCGGGGGGGCCCTCGGCCACTTTAGTGTACGGATTAGTTATGTCTTGGTTGCAACGTCTGTCTATTGATCGTTTTTTGCTGGTGCTGTTATGCACCGTATTATTGGCCTCTGTATGGCCATGTGCCGGCATGTGGAAAAGTGCTTTTGAGTTACTGACCACAGCGGCCATCGCGCTACTGTTCTTTATGCATGGGGCCAAGTTGTCCCGCGAGGCGATGTTGGCCGGGATGGGCCACTGGCGGCTGCATCTGATTGTCTTCTTGTCGACCTTTGTCCTGTTCCCATTATTGGGGTTGGCACTGCGTGGTCTGGTGCCAATGCCGCTGTCGCCTGCACTCTATCTGGGCTTCCTCTATTTATGCGCCTTGCCGTCGACCGTCCAGTCATCTATTGCGTTCACTTCGGTGGCGCGGGGGAATGTGGCCGCCGCCGTCTGCAGTGCGTCGGCCTCGAGCATTCTCGGGGTGTTCCTGTCGCCGGTACTGGTCAGTAGCCTGATGTCGGTGCAGGGGGGCGGTATGCAGATGGATACGCTGCATGCGATTGAGTCGATCATCCTGCAATTGATGGTGCCGTTTGTCATCGGTCATCTGGCGCGGCCTTGGCTGGCCGGCTGGATTGGTCGCCACAAGAAGTTGGTCAGTATGACGGATCGCTCCTCGATTGTGCTGGTGGTCTATGTGGCGTTCAGCGAGGCGGTAGTGCAGGGCATCTGGCATCAGATCAACCTGTTCGGCATCCTGATGATTGTGCTGGTATCGCTGCTGTTGCTGCTGATTGTCATGCAGATCAATCTGCAAGCGGCACGGCGGTTGGGGTTCTCCAAGGAGGATGAGATCACCATCCTGTTCTGCGGCTCGAAAAAGAGTTTGGCCAATGGGGTGCCGATGGCCAATGTGCTGTTTGCGCCGGCAGCGGTCGGCATGATGGTGTTGCCGCTGATGATCTTCCATCAGTTGCAGTTGATGATCTGTGCCGTACTGGCGCAGCGCTACGCGCGCCGCTTGGCAGAGCGTGAGTCACCCCACGCATGAGGGAAGAGTGGCCGGTCGCTGTGTTGCCCGCTAAGGGCGATGTGCCAGCGCCGCTGGCGCTGCCGGTTACGGCGGTGTTTACCGGTGCTCAGATTACGGCTTTCCCATTGGCGGGAGTGCAGATGGTTGCGACTCGTCATGCCAATGACCGGTCGCGCTCTCATCGCGCACCAATTTGGCGTTCGGTTTTCGTGCACAGTGTGCTGATTGCGGGAATTGGTGGGTTATCCAATCATCCCGGCGCGGTCTTGCACCAGGCTAGCGCGCCAGCGGCCCGGCAAGGGGAGATCTTGCGAGCCAGCCTGTGGTCGTCGCCGCTGCAACCTGGCAGGCCCATGCCAACTGTATCTACTCATCAGCCGGTTGCTGGGCAGGCATTGCGTGCGGCGGTCGAGCAATCAGCTGCTGCGCCACCAGTCGTCAACACGTCTGGGCATGCCGGGAGCACCATGACCGACACGTCGCCCCCGCACAAGCCGCCCATGCCATCTCGACGGATGGCAGCGTCCACATCCACCAACAAAGCAGCCAGGTTGGCCGGGAAAACCGCAAGTCACCGTGCTGGTCAGCAGGCGGCATCTCCGTTGACTGCGCCCGCGGTGGTGCCCGTTACACCAACAAGCGCATCCGTAGCAGCTGCGCCAGCCACTACGTCAGCCTCGACCTCGGCAGCTGCGCCAGCCACTACGTCAGCCTCGACCTCGGCAGCTGCGCCAGCCACTATGCCAGCCTCGACCCCGGCAGCTGCGCCAGCAAAAATGCCCGTTAGCGATCCGCCCGGGGGGCCGGTCATTACCCAGCCGCAATATCTGGGCGCACCCCCTCAACTTGACTATCCAGCGGTGGCGCGGCGTCGCGGTCAGCAAGGCCGTGTGCTGGTCGAGGTATGGCTGGATAGCCATGGTCAGGTGGTGAAAAGTACAGTCTTGAGCAGCCCCGGTATCCCTGCACTTGAGCAGGCCGCCTTGCGTTATGTCGGGGCAAGCCGGTTTGCCCCCTATCTTCGCGATGGGCAGGGACATGCTGCAAGGTTGCACCTGAGCGTGGATTTTCGCCTGCACGATTAGCCGTTCTTGGCAGCGCGGCAGTCGTTGTCGCGGAGGTGCTGGCTCACAGAATCAGGGGGGCATGCTGAAGAACATGGGTTCCAATAGCGGAACTGTGCCGAATCACGCAATTCTGCCGGTAACCGACTGATAACCTTTTTTTACCCATGTTTTTTAACATTCGTACCGAGATAAACATCATGAGCGATGTGGCAATTTCAACCGCGCTGCTGGCGCTGGTCGCTGTCATCGGGTTATGGATCGGCAACCTGAGATTCTGGGGCGTCAGTCTGGGCATTGGTGGGGTACTATTTGGTGGCCTGCTGGTCGGCCATTGCGCCAATACATTGAATATCCAGCTAGATCTACACACGCTGCACTTTATTCAAGAGTTCGGCCTGATCCTGTTCGTCTACACCATTGGTATTCAGGTCGGGCCTGGTTTCTTCGCCTCGCTGCGCACCTCGGGGCTGCGCTTGAATGCGTTTGCCGCCTTGCTGGTGTTGCTAGGATTTGCGGTCGCATTCCTGATTCACAAGTTTTTCAATGTGCCGCTACCGGTGATCCTCGGTACCTACTCTGGGGCCGTCACCAATACGCCATCGCTCGGGGCCGGGCAGCAGATCCTCAATGAACTCGGGGCGCATACCGACGATTTGGGGGTGATGGGCATGGGCTACGCCGTCGCCTATCCGTTCGGGATTTGCGGCATCCTGCTATCGATGTGGCTGGTGCGCATGGTGTTCCGCGTCAAGGTCAGCGAGGAGGCGAAGGCCTTCGAAACCCACGTTTCGGCACAGCGGCGTAACCTGCAAACCATGAATGTGGCGGTGCGTAACCCGAATCTGGACGGCCTGATGCTGCAGGAGATCCCGAGCCTCGAAGATGGTCATGTCATCTGCTCGCGCCTGAAGCGTGATGACGAACTGATGGTGCCACATGCCTCTACCCGGATTCAGATCGGTGATCTGATGCACCTGGTCGGTGAGCCGGAGGCCTTACATCGCGTCCAGTTGGTGATAGGTGAGGAGGTGAGTACCTCGCTGTCGACCCAGGGCACAGATATGCGCGTGGTGCGCGTGGTGGTCACCAATGAGCATGTCTTGGGCAAGAATATTGTCGAGCTGGATCTGAAAGCGCGCTATGACGTGGTGGTTTCGCGCCTTAACCGGGCCGGGATTGAGCTGGTGCCGGGTAGCCACTCCACACTGCAGTTCGGCGATATTCTGAACCTGGTTGGCCGTCCGCAGGCGATTGAGGCGGTGGCCGATATGGTCGGCAATGCCCAGCAGAAGCTACAGCAGGTGCAGATGTTGCCGGTGTTTATCGGCATCGGTCTGGGGGTCTTGCTGGGCTCGATCCCGGTCTATCTGCCCGGTTTCCCGGCTGCCCTCAAGCTTGGGCTGGCTGGTGGGCCGCTGGTGGTGGCGCTGATCCTGTCGCGTATTGGCAGCATCGGCCCGTTGTACTGGTTTATGCCGCCCAGTGCCAACTTGGCACTGCGTGAGCTGGGTATCGTGCTGTTCCTGTCGGTGGTGGGTCTGACGGCCGGGGGCAATTTCCTGCATACCCTGGTGGAGGGGGATGGCTTTCAGTGGATGGGTTTTGGCGTGGTGATTACCCTGCTGCCGCTGTTGTGCGTGGCGGTGCTGGCACGGGTGTTTGCCAAGATGAACTATCTGACCCTGTGCGGCATGCTGGCCGGCTCGATGACCGACCCGCCGGCACTGGCGTTTGCCAATAATCTGCATGAAGAGTCGGAAGCCCCGGCACTGGCCTATGCCACGGTTTATCCGCTGGTGATGTTCCTGCGTATCTTGTCGCCGCAGTTGCTGGCGATTCTGCTTTGGGTCGGTGGCTGATTACGGTAAACGATCCACCTTTAACCAGAACGTCTGTCCGCCCTGCTGCTGTTGCTGCGAAGCACTGCCGAGGGCGGATTGCTGTGTGCTCTGCTGCTGACTGACCCCGCCGATCTCCATCCACTCTCCGATACGGCCGCTGACCGTGGTGCGCAATCCGCTGTGAGACAGGGTGCCATCTTGCAGGGTCTCCTGTTGCGGCTGAATATCGAGCGTGACCTGATCACCGACCACCCGCGGCACCACGCTAAAGCCGCTGTTGGCTTGCTGGTAATCCATGCTTTCGATCACCCGTGTGCCATGCCGACCCTGAATCACCTGACGGCGTAGCACCGGGGTCTGGCTGCCCAGACGGATCAGCGCGGCACTGCCATCCAGCGTTTGCACTTGCTGGGTTAACTGGCTGTCACCCTGGCGCTGGCTATCCTGCAACCGGCCATTCAGTTGAACGCCCTGATCGTCGACGATGACCCGGTCGATGCCCGCCGCCTGCTGTTGACCGGTTTGCTGCTGTGACTGGCGGACCGAGATCAGCAGGCGCAGCATTGGCTGATCCAGGCTGGCCAGCACCTGCTTGAGTTCGGCCAGATTTTGCGGCGAGGTGCGAACAAACAACTGGTTGCCGGCGCCGGTGATCGAGCCACCAGCCTCCACCAGTGGTTGCAGGGTCGGCAGAACTTGCTCTGGCAAGCGGTGGTGCAAGGGGAGGATGGCAATACTGTCCGCCAGCACCTGATTCAACAGCAGACTACCGAGCAGGCAAGCGGACAACAGATGACGCAACATAAGGGCGGCTCCAGGCAACACGGTGCGGACACCGGGTATCAGCTATATTTGTGATCGTGCCACCATGCAGGGCACATGTCAGGTCTTATAGTTTATTTGAGCGCAAACAGACAGGAGGCGTGTCCTATGGATCTCAGTTCATATCTGCGCATGGATGCCAATATTCTGGTCGGGATCGTCAACGAGAAACTGCGTCTGGAGTGTGCCAATCTGGATGAGCTACTGGCGCTGTTTAACTTCAGTCATGATGATTTGGCACAAAAACTCGAAGAAATTGGTTATGCCTATGATCCGGTTTGCAACCAGTTCCGGGCGCATTAACGTGCATCGGGTCTGCAAAACAACGGCGAGCCTTTGCTCGCCGTTGCTGTTTTAGGGCGTTGCGGTGTTAGTGGGGCATTAGGCGTGCGCGTTAGCCCGCATGCGCCGGTTGCTGGATGATCACGCTGACGGTCTGGCCGGCAAACAGCTGGACACCTGCGGGAAGCGGATCCAGTGCAACCCGCACCGGCAGGCGTTGCGCCAGACGCACCCACTGGAAGGTCGGCGAAACGGTGGCCAACTGGCCGCTGCTGCCGGTCTGTTCGCTGTCCTGAATACCGTGCGCCAGACTGGCCACATGGCCGGTCAGGGTCAGTTGGCTGCCCATCGGCCGGATCAGCACCGCATCGCCCGGATGCACACGGGCCAGACGGGTCTCCTCGAAATAGCCGGCGACATAGAAGCTGTCGCTCTGCAGCAGGGCCATCAGGCTGCTGCCGGCATTGACATATTCACCGGCGTGCAGGTTCAGGTTGGTGACATAACCATTACACGGCGCGACGATGCGGGTGCGCGCCAGATTAAGCCGCGCCTGATCCAGTGCGACCTCGGCAGCGGCGACATTGGCGGCCGCCACATCGGCCTCGGAGTGGGATTGTTCGCGCGAGGCGCTGGCCACCGCATTACCAATTAGCGTCATGCGGGTAGCATCGCGCTGTTTTTGTGCCAGCGTCAGTTGCAGGCTGCGCAGGTTGCTCTCTGCCGAGGCGACCGCCAGCTTGTAACGGGCATCGTCCAACTCGACCAGCAGATCGCCTTTGTGCACCAACTGGTTGTCATGTACATGCACTGTACGGATCAGCCCGGCCTCATCCACCGCCAGGGTGGTGACATCACTGCGCACCTTACCATCACGGGTCCACGGCTCGTTCAGGTAGTAATCCCACAGATGCCAGCCAGCACCGGCCGCCAGGGTGACGACCGCCAGGGTGGCAACAACGCGGGGCAACATAACCATCCACTTCATCTGATTTACCTTCTCTTGTTCTTTCTCTCCGGCCAGGCCGGATACTGTTGGATGATCCGGCGAGCGGATCCACAACACGGATTAATGGGTTAGCGATGCCAGCCAGGAGGGTAGCCACCAGCACAGGGCGACCAGCAGGGTATACAACGCGGTGTTAAACAGATGGCGATGCCAGACCAGACGATAAAAGCCAAGGCGTTGCAGCAGATTGCTGCAGACGCTGGTCAATGGCAGCGCCAACAGGGCGCAGATCAGCAGTGGCGGCACAAACAAGCCACCAATATCGATTTCAGTCATGAAGTTCTCCGGTAGTCCGCGGGCGGGCCAGGGCACTGGCGTACAACTCGAGGGACAAAATCACGCCGGTCAGGCGGTCGCGCAGTGGCTGGGATACCGCGCCGGCTGGCTGGGCAGCCTGCAGGGCAGCGTCTTGCCACTGTTCGCGCACCGCCAGCAGATCCGCCAGCGTCTGGCGGGAGAGCGGCTGCGCGAAGTAGTCAGCCAGCGCCTGTTGCGCAGTACGTACCGCCTTACGCGCATGCGGCAGCAGACTGGCCTGCTGTGGGGTTATCACCCCGAGCAACAGGGTCAGACGCAGCAGGGCTCCACAACGCTGGGTCAGTTCGCCCATCTGCTGGCCGGCGCGTTGCAAAATCCCGTGCATCAACTCCAGATGGCGGCTCTCGGCTTCGGCGCGATTGAGGTCGACACCGCTGGCGCTGCGGACCACCTGTTGTTGCATGGCGGCCAACAGGCGATCACGCACCTGATCACTGCCCAACCGGCGCAGCAACCCCTGCATCAACAGCGGCACGCCCATACCGATCTGCTGTGAGATGGCCGCTTCCAGCGAGGCCAGAAAACCCGGGCTGTGCTGGTTATTGATCGACAACACCACCAGGGTGCCGAGCAGCAAGGGGGTGACGGTCGGCATCCACGCCGGCTGGGCGACCAGAAAACCGAGAAACAGCAGACAAGGGGCCAGTGCCAGCACCAGACCGCCAAAGTCGGGCATCAAGGGCAGGATGCCGTACAAGTAGGTCAGGCCGATCGGCAGTGACCAGAGGGAATAGATAAAGAAACCGCGCGCCGGGCGGGTCGGATTGTCCATACTGGCAAACAGCGAACAACTGACCCCGGCCATCATCACCGCGACATAGCCATACTGCCAGCCACTGACATACCAGAAGGTCGAGGTGACCAGCACCGAAACAATCGCCACCATGGCAGCGCTGGCGGCCTGCCATGGGTCGCGCCAGCTCCCCAGGCGATTGGCACTGCGTCGGCGCAATGGCGCACGATATAGCAACCGGCGTAACTCCTGGCTGCGTTGCTGGCTTTGCAGCAGGGCGGGTAACAGACGTGCCAGACTGCCCGGCAGGGTCGGGTCCTGCTCTGGCATGGCGGCTGGGGTGGCTTGTAGCCGTTCTATCAGTTGATGCAGTCGTGGCAGCGGCAGATCGTGCTGCATCAACAGGATGGCCTGACGACTGTCGCGCAGGAGTTGCTGTTGCGGCCCGTCTAACGTGATACCACTATCGCGCAGCGCGTGCAGGCGATCTTCAATTGATACGGTCAGGGTAAATTGCTCTTGCAGCGCACACTGTAGATCGAGCAGCAGGGCGGCATGGCCACGCAACCGGCCGGAGTCTCGCAGCGCATGCTGGCGCCAGTCGTGGATCTGGCGCAGCAGGCCGAGCAGCGGCAGGCGGGTCTTGTCATGCGCCGGCAACTCGCCGGAGAGCAGTGCGCATTGCCAGCCGGAGGCCATCCGGTGCCAGCGTTGCAAGGCGTCGATCAGCACATCGCCAGTGGTGCGCGGCCAGAACAATAGGTCTACCAGTAGATAGGCACTGACGCCGAGGCCGATTTCAAGCACGCGCGACAGCACATACTGGAACAGGCCGGTTGGTGAGTTGAGCATCGGCAATGTGATAAACAGCGCGGTATAGCCGCTCAGCATAAAGGCGTAACTGAAGACGCTGGTCTCCAGTAACGAGAGCCACAGGCAGCCGCCCAGCCACAAGGCGAGGGCCAGGATGGTGAGCTCAGGCACCGGTTGCAGGCTGCCCAGTATCATCAGACTGGCGATGCCGCCGGCCAGGGTACCCGCCAGGCGCGACACGCCCTTGGCCATTGCCATGCCGGAAAACGGCTGTGCCACGATATACACCGTCATCATCGCCCAGTAGGGGCGCTCAAGGCCCAGTCTCATGGCGACATAGAGGGCGAACATCGATGCGGAAAAGACTTTCAGCGAGAACAGCAGTTCACGCCAGGGAGAACGAAACACGATGGGAAACACTCCGGTAAAGCAAACCGGTCAGTCGCAGGCTGGCCGTACAGGCTAGAGTCATCAGGGATTGATGACATGTCTATAATAAATGCTTCATAGATGTGCCATCTAGAGGCATTATCTGGATGTAGTTTTAAGCAGGGCTTCATAATGCAGCATCTCAAACGGTTAATGATTTTTGCCCAGGTGGTCGAGCATGGTTCGATGACCGCCGCTTCGCGCCAGCTGGAGATGAGCCCGTCAGCGGTCAGCCAGCAGATACGCCAACTGGAGCAGGAGAGCGGCGTGACGCTGTTGCACCGCTCGACGCGCAAACTGACGCTCACCGAAGCCGGGGAACATGTTTATCATAGCTGCCGGCAGATGCTGGAGGCGGCCCGTGAAGCAGAAAGTCGTCTTCTGGCCCAGCGCGATGCGCCGGTCGGCGAGTTGCGTATCGCCTGTCCGATCCGGTTTGCCTCCAAACACCTGACCTGGGCGCTGGCGCCGCTGCTGGTCGAGTATCCGCAACTGGGGTTGCGTTTGTTGGCGGATAATCTACCGGCCGATCTGGTCGGTGATCGGATTGATCTGGCGCTGCATCTCGGCCCCTTGCCCGATTCGCAACTGGTGGCACGGCCGCTGGCCTGGCTTAAGCAGGTGTTGTGTGCGTCGCCCGCCTATCTGGCGCGCATGGGCTATCCGTTGTCGCCAGATGATCTGCACCATCATCACATCCTGATCATGACTAGCCGCGCCCAGCCGAATCAGTTCGAGCTGAAACATCAGGATGGCCGGCAATCTCATCTCACCCTGCAGGGGCGCATCCAGGCCAATGAGTCACAGACGCTGGCCAACCTGAATCTGGCCGGACTCGGCATCTTCCAGCGCTTCGCGGTGGATGTGCATCCGGAGCTCGGCGATGGCCGACTGGTCAGCATCTTGCCGGAGTGGCAATTGCCCGAGATCCCGCTGTATGCGGTGACCACGACACGCGACAGTCTGCCGGCCAAGGTGCGCTATGCCATCGATGCAATCCGCAATTACCTGCAAGGCGCCAACGGGCCGCTGCAATCGGCCGGCGGCCAGACGGTGCGTGTGCTGGCCAAGGACGACAGCTAAGCCGGGCCATCACTGTGATCGCATCGCCAGATACGGCCTGCGGTCACATTTGTGATATGCTCGCAGCCCTTATCCGGTGCTGTCCTGCACCGTCAGTTTTGTGGAGTATCGTCGTTGTCCCTGTCGCTATCCCAATTGCACGCTGCCCTCGCTGAATGTCTGGCTATGGATCGTCTGCGCCTGTCGCGCCGATTACGCGGTCTTGAACGGGTACCGGAGGCCAAGCGCCTGCCGATCCTGGAGTCCATTGCCTTAGAGATTGCTGCCGCGCATGAGCGGGCAGGGCGGCGGCGTGGCGGTTTACCGACGATTCGGTACCCGGAAGAGCTGCCGGTCAGTCAGAAGAAGGCGGAGATTGCTGCCGCCATCCAATCGCATCAGGTGGTGATCGTGGCCGGTGAAACTGGCTCCGGTAAAACCACCCAGCTGCCGAAGATCTGTCTTGAACTCGGGCGCGGCATTCAGGGGCTCATCGGTCATACCCAGCCGCGTCGTCTGGCGGCGCGCAGTGTTGCCAGTCGTATTGCCGACGAGCTGGCGTCACCGCTCGGTCAGGCGGTCGGCTACAAGGTGCGCTTTAACGATCAGGTCAGCGAGCAGAGCTATATCAAGCTGATGACCGACGGGATTTTGCTGGCCGAAATCAAGCATGACCGCCTGCTTAGCCAATACGACACCCTGATCATCGACGAAGCGCACGAACGCAGTCTGAACATCGACTTTATTCTCGGTTATCTCAAGCAACTGCTGCCCAAGCGACCGGATCTCAAGCTGATCATCACCTCGGCGACCATCGATCCGGAGCGGTTCTCGCGCCACTTCGGCAAGGCGCCGATCATCGAGGTCTCCGGCCGTACCTATCCGGTCGAGACCCGCTACCGGCCGCTGGTGGACGGCACCGATGAAAAAGACCCGCTGCAGGGGATTTTCGATGCGGTCGACGAGCTGTGCCTGGAAGGGCTCGGCGACATCCTGATCTTTATGAACGGCGAGCGCGAGATTCGCGATACCGCCGATGCGCTGCGCAAGCGCAACCTGCGCGATACCGAAATCCTGCCGCTCTACTCGCGCTTGTCCAACGCCGAGCAGAATCGTGTATTCAGCCCGCATGCCGGGCGGCGTATCGTGCTCGCCACCAACGTGGCGGAAACCTCGCTCACCGTGCCCGGCATCCGCTATGTGATTGATCCGGGTACCGCGCGTATCAGTCGCTATTCAGCACGCACCAAGGTGCAGCGCCTGCCGATTGAACCGATATCGCAGGCCAGTGCCAACCAGCGTAAGGGGCGTTGCGGCCGTGTCGCACCCGGGATCTGTATCCGTCTGTATGACGAGCAGGATTTCCTCGGCCGGCCCGAGTTTACCGATCCGGAAATCCTGCGTACCAACCTGGCGTCGGTCATCCTGCAGATGCTGTCGCTCGGGTTAGGCGATATGAGCCGCTTCCCGTTTGTCGAGCCGCCGGATAGCCGGCAGATCACCGACGGGATCCGCCTGCTCGAAGAGTTGGGCGGCATTGAAGGCAAGTGGCAGGAGACCAAATCCACGGCCAAGGATCAGCCGGCGAAAGAGAATGGCCTGCGCCTGACCCCGCTGGGCCGCCAACTGGCCCGCATTCCGCTCGATCCGCGTCTGGCGCGGATGGTGATCGAGGCGCCGCGCTTTGACTGTCTGGAAGAGGTACTGATCATCACTGCCGCGCTCTCCATCCAGGACCCGCGCGAGCGGCCGATGGAGAAGAAGCAGGCCAGCGACGAACAGCATCGCCGCTTCGAGGACAAGGACTCCGACTTTATCGCCTTTCTCAACCTGTGGCGCTACCTGAAAGAGGCGCAGGATCAGGACAGCCAGAACCAGTTCCGCAAGCGCTGCCAGCAGGAGTTTCTCTCCTATCTGCGCATTCGCGAGTGGCAGGACATCCACTACCAGGTGCGTCAGGCCACACGCGAGCTGGGGCTGGCGCACAACGAAGTGGCGGGTGACCCGGTACGCATCCATCAGGCACTGCTCAGCGGTCTGCTCAGCCATATCGGTACCAAGGATGGCGAGAAGCAGGAGTTCCTCGGTGCGCGTAACGCCCGCTTTATGCTGTTCCCGGGCTCCGGTCTGTTCAAGAAGCCGCCGAAGTGGGTGATGGCCGCCGAGCTGACCGAAACCTCGCGCCTGTTTGCCCGCACAGCCGCGCGCATCCAGCCGGAGTGGATCGAGCCGCTGGCCCCGCATCTGATCAAACGCTCGTATGCCGATCCGCACTGGTCGAAAAAGGCCGGGGCCGTGCTCGCCAACGAGAAGGTCACCCTGTACGGGCTGACTATCGTGCCGGAGCGCGAAGTCCAGTACAGCCATATCGATCCGGCCGCCTGCCGCGAACTGTTTATCCGTCGCGCACTGGTCGAGGGAGATTTCGAGACCCGCCACGCCTTCTTCCGCCAGAACCTGCGCATGCTGGCCGAAGTGGAGGAGCTGGAGAACAAGTCACGCCGGCGCGATATCCTGGTCGATGATCAGACCCTGTTT
>JAYROM010000095.1:0-4171 GCA_041911695.1 Aeromonadaceae bacterium | reverse complement strand
CAGTGGCTGGCAACAGGATGCGCCCGGCGTCTGGCGACTGGCCGGTGGTCAGCTCTCCAGTCAGGGCGGCTTCTGGCAGGTGAGCGCTCAGTCATCGGCTGTGGCGCCGGCGCCGGCAACGTCTGCGACAACTGCAACGGATGCAGAGAAGGCCACCGCAGTGACTGGACCCGCCGCGTTGCATTGGCAGCCATTCACCTTGGCGTTGACTCGCAGCCTGCACACCTCCGCCGAACAGCGCAGTCAGCTGGATTGGACGCTGGTTGCCAAGGCGGCCGGCTGGCAATGGCAGCCGGCCGGGGCGCCCTCACGTGAGGTGCGCGAGGTGAGCGGTCAACTGACCCTGGCCGGGGTGGACGCCATCGCGGCCGACAGTCTGGTCAACTGGCTGGCGCAAGGGGCGCAACCGGCGCTGCAGGGGATCTTGTCAGCCCAGTTGTTGGCGCGCTACGGCCTGAGGATGCAACTGGATAACCTGTCGCTGCGCTATAACGGTAGCCAGTTGGGCGGGCGCGGGCGTCTGCAGTTGCAGGCCGATCCGATCCCGCTACTGAGCGTAGGCCAACTGCGCAAGCGCCTGCAGGGCGAGGGGCAGTGGCAGGCGGAGGCGTCGTTAGTGGCGCAACCTGGATTTGAGTGGCTGGCCGGTGCCCTGCAGCAGGGCACAGTACAACAGATGGAAAAACAGCTTGAGGCACCCTGGCAGATCAAACGCGGCAAGCTGACGGTCAACGGCCAGCGCGTGGAGGGGGTGTTGCCGTTCTAGTGCCTCAACGCTGCCAGTTATTGCATCCCGATATAGCGCGGATGGGCCTGGATTCTGGCGATCCAGGCCTGTATTGCCGGATAGTCAGACAAATCAAACCCGCCTTCATCCGCCACGTGGGTGTAACCATACAGCGAGATATCGGCAATGGTCAGGCTGTCGCCTACCAGATACGGGGTCTGTTGCAGCTGGGTCTCCATCACGCGTAGTGCCTTGTGCCCCCCGGGTTGCAGGCGCTGGTACTCCTCTTGGCGCGCTGCCGGCAGCCCAAGGTATTTATTGATAAACCGGGCGACGGCGATATAGGGCTCATGGCTGTACTGTTCAAAGAATTGCCATTGCAGCACCTTGGCGCGCGCCAGCGGATGGGTCGGCAGCAGGTCGGTGTTCTCGGCCAGATAGTTCAATATCGCATTTGACTCAGACAGGCACTCGCCACTGTCCAGCTCAATCACCGGGATCTTGCCATTCGGGTTCTTGGCCAGAAAGTCCGCGCTGCGGGTGTCCCCAGCCAGAATATTCACCTCGATCCATGCATGTTCCAGCGTGAGCAACGACGTGAGTAACTTAATCTTGTAGCAGTTCCCTGACCGGATATCGCCGTAGATTTTCAGCATGCGCGTGTCCACTGTTAATGAATTGTTGTGATTAAGACATGCGTTCTCTTCGGGTGTCAATCATCGGCATCAGGGTGACAAACTGCGCGGTGACAAACAAAAGGCTCGGTCCAAGGCGTCATGGTGATGGCGCCTTGCCGAGCCCAATGGGCGTACTTGAGGGATAGGGTCAGGCGTCGGTTATGCGACCGGTTAACCGCCTACAGCCCGAGCGCCGGTTTGATTTGTGCGACCCAGTGTTGGATGCGTCCGGCGGTCAAATCGGCCTGGTTGTCCTGATCCAGCGCCAAGCCAACAAAGTTATCGCCATCCAGCGCGCCGGAGTCGTTAAAGGTATAGCCACTGCTCGGCCAGGCACCGACCACTTCTGCGCCGGCATTGCTGACCAGATCAAACAGCTCACCCATGGCACTGACAAAGTCATCCGGATAGCTCTCCTGATCGCCGAGACCAAACAGGGCGACCGTCTTGCCGGCCAGATCGGCCCCTTCCAGTTCGGGGACGAACTCGCCCCAGCTTTCGGCCTGACAGTCCGCATCCAGCCCCGGCAATTGGCCGGTTCCCAGTGTCGGTGTGCCCAGAATCAGGGCGTCGCAGGCCAGCAGATCGTCGATGCTCGCCTTGTTGATGTTCACCGGGGCCGCCACGGCATCGCTGCCCAGCGCCTCATGGATCAGTTTGGCGACCTTGCGGGTCTTGCCGGTGTCGCTACCAAAAAAGATGCCTACCTTCGCCATTGTGGATACTCCCTGTTATGCAGATGCGGCTGATGTCAGTACTGCATGGAGAGTGCCGGGCGAATGATTTTTATAAACCAATGAAAATAAATGAATTTTATTGTAGGCAGTGGACGAGGGGTTGTGACAAATCCGACAAGTGACGCAGAAGTGTGGTGTCCGCACCAGTAGCCGGACACCACGATTGCTCAGGCCAAAACCAAGGCCAAGGCCAAGGCCAAGTTCAAGACTGCGACAGACTTTGCGTTTCAGCCGATACGGGCGACCGATGGTTCGGCGACGGTTGCCAGCCGCTGATCGCCAGCATGATAAAGAAGCCAATCACGTAGGCCAGCGCCACATGCCAGCCATGACGCAGCCACTGCACTGCCGAACGGGCTTCTGGATACATATTGGACAGCGCGACCCCGGCCGAGGAGCCGAACCACAACATTGAGCCGCCAAAACCGACCGCATAGGCCAGCATGCCCCAGTCATAGCCGCCCTGTTCGAGACACAGTTTGGTTAGCGGAATATTGTCGAACACCGCTGAGACGAAGCCGAGAATAAAAGTACTGAACCAGTTGGCGGGGGGGAGTTGATCAACCGGCATCAGCGAGGCGCTGGTGACCAGGCCAAGCAGGAACACAGTACCGGCTACCGCATTGCGTAGTTCCTGCCACGGGGTTTTGACCACCAGGGCACCGAGCAGGATGGCGACCCAGACACCCAGTGCCGGGAAGTCGAAGGCATAGTTACTGACAATGGCCAGCACCAGAATCAGACCGACTACCGCGAGTTTGCCCACCGCCAGTTTGACCCCTTGAGGCGCATCGCGGGTGATGCGTTGAAAGCGGTCCTGCTGTTTGGCGGCGATCACCCCGAACAGCAGCAGGGCACAGCCTGCCGCAATATAGCCGCGCAATACGATCAGCGGGTTGACCCCGTCGATCCACATCAGGGTGGTGGTGGTATCGCCGACCACAGATCCCGCCCCACCGGCGTTACTGGCTGCGACAATGGCTGCCAGATAACCAATATGCACTCGGCCCTGAAACACGATATAGGCGATCGCCCCGCCAATCATGGCCGCAGCGATGTTGTCGAGGAACGAGCTGATAACAAAGATCATCACCAGCAGCACAAAGCCCCCCTTCCAGTCATTGGGCAGGTAACGGGGCAATATCTTCGGCAACTCCGATTCGTCAAAATGTTTGGCCAGAATGGCAAAACCAAACAACAGCCCGATCAGGTTGAGCAGGACGCGCCATTCGCCTTCATGACCGCCACCACCGAACAGGTGCTGCCACAGGGAAAAATCGCTGCCGAGGGTATATTTGGCCAGCAGGATGGCGGCCAAGCCGCCAAGCGAGACCCACATGGTGATGTGATGCAGTAAGGCTACGCCAAGCAGGGTGGCGGCAAACAGCCAGAACTCCAGCCGAATCCCCAACGGGGAGGGCATGCTGTCAATCTCGCCAGCCAGGGCCAGAGAGAGAAGGCCAATGGCGAGCAGCCCACACATCAGGCGCAACAGAAGTGTGTAACCAGTACCGGTAAAAAAGCGCATGAGTAACTCCTTGGCAAAGACTGGCGGTGCGGGCGGTACGAGGCCAGGGAGATGACCATCGTGGCGTTGCGTCTACCCTCGATAGCCAGTACTCAATCCGGCCTTGTTATCAGCGTAGCAGAAGCCAATGATGGCATCGGACAGGTATCGAATCGCGGCAGTGTACTGAAAAAACGCAAAAAATACAGAAACCGAAGTGATTAACCGAGTTGAGCCGGGAGTGCGGAAACAAGGAAAGAGGAAAACAACGATGGCTGGGCCACAGCATGACAATGCAAGCTGTGGCCAGCGGTTAAGGCCTCGCCTCATGGTGGCTAGATGGCCTTGAGGATGCTCTCCACCGTGCCCTTGGCATCGCCAAAGCACATGTAGGAGTTTTCCTTGAAGAACAGCGGGTTCTGTACCCCGGCATAGCCGGTGTTCATCGAACGCTTGAACACCACCACGTTCTGCGCCTTCCATACTTCCAGCACCGGCATCCCGGCAATCGGGCTGCCCGGAT
>JAYROM010000094.1:0-2772 GCA_041911695.1 Aeromonadaceae bacterium | reverse complement strand
GAACGGGTTTGCCTACCGATTGATTGCCGACAAGCAGGATTACAACTACTGGCGCAACTTTGGCGAGATCAGCCAAGGCGTTATCGCGCCGTCGATCTCCTGGCAAAACGACAAGACCGCGATTCTGCTCGACTACGAGCACATGGACTATTCGGTGCCGTTCGATCGGGGCACCTATATCGACACCAAGACCGGCAAACCGCTGGCCGTGCCGCGTGGCCAGCGTCTGGATGAAACCTACAACATCACCAACGGCCAGGCTGATACCGTCAACCTCAAGTTTGACCATACGCTGGACAATACCTGGTCGGTGCATGGTGGTTATGGCTTCAGCCGCAACTACTACAACGATAACCAGATGCGCGTGATGGCCATTGATTCGACCACCGGGACCATTACCCGCCGCGCTGATGCAACCAAGGATGCCCAGCAACAGGCGCATACGGTGTCACTCTATACCGTCGGCAAGTTGAAGCAGGGCACCACCCGGCATGAATTGGTGACCGGGCTGCAGTACATGCATAACTACCGCACGCTGGGCGATCTGTATCGCGGAACCAACAACAAGAGTTTCAATATGTACGATCCGCAGTACGGGATCTCCGCCTATCCGTCCACCGTCAGTGCCACGGAAAGCGATCAGACCGACAAACTGCGCACGGCCGCGGTCTACCTGCAGGACTCCTGGTATCTGGATGAACACTGGATCCTGGTGATGGGAGGCCGTTACGACCACTTTGATGAACTGACCGGCAAGGGGCGTCCGTTCAACACCAATACCAAGGTGCGCGATGGCAAACTGGTGCCGCGTGCCGGGGTGGTCTATCTGATTGACCCCGTGTGGTCACTGTATACCAGTTACACCGAATCGTTCCGCCCGAATACCTCGATTGCCAATGCGATTGGCGATCTGCCGCCGGAGAAGGGCCAGGCCTGGGAGGCGGGGAGCAAGTGGCAGAATGAGCGCATCACCGGCACGCTGGCGCTGTTCAATATCGACAAGAAGAATGTGTTGACCAGCGAGACGGATACCAGCTCTGGCGATACGGTCTACCGGGTGGCCGGGCGGGTACGCTCGCGCGGGCTGGAAGCGGATATGACCGGGGATATCACCGACAACTGGAGCACCTTCGCCAACTACACCTACACCGATGCCAAGGTGCTGGAAGACCCGCTGCTGGCCGGTACGCCGGTCGATGGGGTCTCCAAGCATATGGCCGCGTTGGGGCTGACCCACAGCTGGCAGCAGGTATGGGGAGGCACGCTGCGGGCCGGCGCTTCCAGCCGCTATAACGGCACCTGGTACATCGGTAATACCAAGGGCACCATGTATGCGCTGCCGGCCAGCACAGTGTTTGACAGCATGGTCTCCTATGAGCGTCCTTTGGCGCCGCAAACTCGCCTGAAAGTGCAGTTCAACGTCAAGAACATGTTTGACCGCACCTATTACACCTCAGGGGTCAGCAATGCCAATGCGCCGATCATTGCGCTGGGCGAGCCGCGTCAGTTCCTGCTGAATACGGCGGTTGATTTCTGATGATGCGTCCGCTGCCGCTGGGCATCCTGCTCGGACTGGCCATGCTGGCCAGTCTGTTGCTTGGCTATCAGTCGGTCGCACTGACATCCCTGCTGAAGGTCGGCACCTCGCCGGCCTTACAGCATCTGCTGTGGGAATACCGACTGCCGCGCATGTTGATCGCTCCGGTTTGCGGCGCCGCCCTGGCGCTGGCGGGCTGTCTGCTGCAGACCACCACCCGCAACCCCCTGGTTGCGCCAGATGTGCTCGGTATCAACGCCGCCGCCTCTTGTTGTGTGGTGCTGGTGCTGGCGTGCTATCCATCCCTTGGCCTGTTTTGGCTGAACGGCCTGGCGTTTGTGGCGGCGGTGGCGATGATGCTGCTTTTGCATGGCCTGTTACGGCAGATGACGGACCGTGGTTCGACGGTGCGGCTGCCGCTGCTGGGGACCGTGCTTGCCATGTTGTTTGCCGCGATCACCCAGACGGTGATCACGCTGGATCCGGCTACCCAGGATCAGGCCTTAAGCTGGCTGGCCGGGAATATCGCCGGGCGCAGTCTGTTTCAGCTGGCGGTGGCCAGCCCTTGGTTGCTGGCCGGTTGCGCAGGCTGCGTCTGGTTGGCGCGGCGACTGGATCTGTTCTACCTCGGTGATGCTCAGGTGCGGGCATTGGGTTACCAGGTAGATCGGCTGCGCCAGGTGGCGATGATCAGCGCCAGCCTGCTGGTGGCCGGGGTGGTCAGTGTGGTCGGGCCGTTAGGTTTTATCGGTCTGCTGGTGCCGCTGATGGTGCGTCGCGCCGGCTTCCGCCAGCACCGCCAGTTGCTGCCGTTGGTCGCGCTGTTGGGCGCCTTGTTACTGACCCTGGCCGATGTGCTCGCGCGGTTTGTTCTCTACCCCGAGGATATTCCGGTCGGGGTGGTCACTGCCTTAATTGGCGGGCCGGTGTTTCTATTCCTGCTCTATCGTGCACCGCGAGGTGGTCAGTATGTCGGCTAAGTCGAGCTTGCCCATCCTGGGGTCGCGACCGGCGAGGGATAGGGTCTGGCGTGTGGCGGGGGTGAGTCTCCTGTATGCCGCCTCGGTGCCGCGTTTGCTCGCCGGTTGCGGCGTCCTGCTGGCGGGGTTGGTGCTGTTCGGCGTGCTCCATGGGCCGTATGCCATCCCGCTCTCCGGCGTGTGGTCGCCGAATGCGCTGCAACACTTTGTGTTGTTTGAGCTGCGCTGGCCGCGCCTGCAATTAGGCATGCTGGT
>JAYROM010000093.1:0-11832 GCA_041911695.1 Aeromonadaceae bacterium | reverse complement strand
TCATAACCTGGCCAGAACGAGGCAAAATCAATATGATGCATAGCGACAGCAGGGTGAAGGAACCGGTTTGTTTGGCGACTACCAGTTTACCCGATCCCTGTCTGTCAACTTACCTTTCCCCACGCTTCCGCGAAGAACCATTTTTTCAGGCCGACATCAAGTCGGCCTGACTATTTTCAAACATTTTCAACCGGTTTCATTCCTTATGAAAATGTTTTCATAGCGTTGCTGGGTCTATTTTGTGTAACTAAATTACACAAAAATTCAGAAACAAGATTGAAACCGATTCCAGAAAATGGTTTCAGTCTGCTTTGTTTTATATGACAGGCTGAGATCGCAAAAATGCGAGATACGTCATGGGAGGCATCTGGGGGTTACTCTAATATGCTCCCGCACAAGCTTTACAGCGTGTTCAGCGTGGGACTAACAACTAAGTAAGGAACGGCTAATGAAAAAGAAAATTCTCGCGTCTTTTATCGGGCTGGCAACTCTGGGCATGTCATCTGTAGCAACTGCTGCGATCGAAGAAGGTCAGCTGACCATCTGGATCAACGGTGACAAGGGTTACAACGGTCTGGCAGAAGTCGGTAAGAAGTTCGAGGCAGCAACGGGCGTTAAGGTCACGGTTGCTCACCCGGACCAGGTAGAAGTCAAGTTCCAACAGACGGCCGCTACTGGTAACGGCCCGGATATCTTCATGTGGGCACACGACCGTTTCGGTGAGTGGGCCAAGGCTGGTCTGATTGTGCCGGTCACCCCGAACGCCAAGACCAAGGCCAAGTTTGAAGACTTCGCTTGGGATGCGATGAAGGTTGATGGCAAGTATGTCGGTTATCCGATTGCTGTAGAAGCAGTTGGCCTGATCTACAACAAGAAGCTGCTGCCGACCCCGCCGAAGACTTTCGAAGAACTGTCTCAGCTGGACGACAAGCTCAAGGGTGAAGGCAAGCGCGCCATCATGTGGGCTTACACCACCCCGTATTTCAGCTATCCGCTGGTCGCTGCCAACGGCGGCTATGCCTTCAAGAAGACCGCTGCCGGTTATGATGTGAAGGACACTGGTGTGAACAACGCAGGCGCTAAGGCCGGCGTGAAGTACATCGTTGACCTGATCAAGGGCGGCCACATGGAGAAGGGTGTGGATTACGGTGTCATGGATGCCAAGTTCTCCAAGGGTGAAGTGGCTGCCATCATCAACGGCCCGTGGTCCTGGTCTAACTATGACAGCGCCAAGGTTGACTACGGTGTAGCACCGCTGCCGACCCTGAACGGCAAGCCGGCTAAGGCTTTCGTCGGTGTACTGGGTGCCACCATCAACGCCGCCAGCCCGAACAAGGATCTGGCTGTTGAGTTCCTGGAAAACTATCTGCTGACCAACGATGGTCTGAAGGCAATGAACAACGACAAGCCGCTGGGCGCCGTTGCTCTGAAGTCCTTCCAGGCTACCCTGGCCAAGGATCCGCGCATCCAGGCCACCATGGCTAACGCCAAGAATGGTGAGCCGATGCCGAGCGTACCGGAAATGGCACGCTTCTGGTCCTCTTTTGAAACTGCGCTGAAGAACGCAACCACGGGCCGCCAGTCTCTGGACGAAGCCCTGGAAACTGCAGCACGTCGTATCGTGCAATAAGACCATCCGGAGGCCCTTCAGGGGCCTCCACTTTTTTTTGTTTTGGCGTAACGAAGGTTTTTGGGCATGGAACAAATCCAGTCTTTTGATACTCGTGCTGCAGCCGGCTCCAGGTCCGCCTGGATGAAGTGGCTGATTGCGGCACTGGTAGTGATCCTGAATGGCTATGCCGTTGTCATGATGTATGCCAGCGGTGAAATTGCCTTCGCACTGCTTGATATTGTGCTGGTGGCAACCGGGGTCTATGTCTTCCTGAACAAGAAGACTTATGCACATCGGTATATCTTCCCGGGTGTGGCCGGTATGGTGGCGTTCATCATCTTCCCGCTGGCTTATACCATCAGCATCGCATTTACCAACTACTCCGGGGCTAACCTGCTGTCGTTGGAAAATGCCATGTCGTTTCACCTGAAGAAGACCTATAAGGTCAAGGGTGGCGAGTTCGACTTCTCTCTGCTGGATCGTGGCGAACAGCGTTATCAACTGCTGTTGACCCAGGACGGCTTGGAGTATGTCAGTGCTCCGATGCAACTGTGGACGGCGAATGACCTGAAGCGCAATGGCGGTAACATGGCCGTGCGTCAGGAAGTGAAGCTGCAGCAGATTGAAGGGGCCCCACCGGCACCGGAGACTCCGGTCCGTGACATCATTGCCCGTAAGGGGCATCTGTCACAGATGGATTTGGTGTTGCCGGATGGCACCATGTTGTCGATGACCGGCCTGCGCAAGTTTGCCGCGCAGAAGCCGATGTTTACCCATCTGAAAGATGGCTTCAATCTGAAGTCAGGTATTCATCTGAGCAACGCCTATATCCTGCGTAACAACGACACCGGCCAGATCATGCTGCCGAACATGGATACGGGTTACTACCAGTATGTCAATGATGAAGGCAACTTCACCGGCGAAGGCATGGCCCCTGGTTTTGTCGTCAAGGTGGGCTGGAAGAACTTTATGCGCGTGATCACCGATCCGGGCATCCAGGGTCCTTTCCTGCAGATCTTCGTCTGGACCGTGGTGTTTGCGGCTTGCTCGGTCGGTTTTACCCTGGCGATCGGTATGGTGCTGGCTTGTCTGGCGCAGTGGGAAGAGTTGCGGGCGCGTGGGTTCTACCGCGTGATGCTGATTCTGCCTTACGCCGTCCCGGCCTTTATCTCCATTCTGGTGTTCAAGGGGTTGTTCAACCAGAGCTACGGTGAAATCAACATGTTCCTCGGCCTGCTCGGTTTCGACAAGCCGGAATGGTACATGAACCCGGCACTGGCCAAGACGATGATCCTGATCGTCAATACCTGGTTGGGCTATCCGTACATGATGATTCTGTGTATGGGGCTGCTGAAGTCCATTCCGGAAGATCTGTACGAAGCGTCGGCGATGGATGGTGCGGGTCCGATTCAGAACTTCTTCCGTATCACGGTGCCGTTGCTGATGAAGCCGCTCACCCCGCTGCTCATCGCCTCATTTGCCTTTAACTTCAATAACTTCGTTCTGATCCAGTTGTTGACCAATGGCGCGCCGGACATTATCGGTGCCACCACGCCGGCCGGTACCACCGACTTGCTGGTCAGCTACACCTACCGTATCGCGTTCCAGGGTTCGGGTGGTCAGGACTATGGTCTGGCTGGTGCAATCGCGACGGTGATCTTCCTGATCGTTGGCGCCCTGGCACTGCTCAACCTGAAGTTGTCGAAGATCGAGAAAATCTGAGGAGTCCAACATGGCCATTGTTCAACCCAAATCAATTAAATACCGGCTGTTTGGCGCTCACGTATTGATGTGGTGCTTTATCGCCCTGATCACCTTTCCGCTGATCATGGTTATCGCCATTTCGTTCCGTGCGGGGAACTTTGCGGTAGGGGAGATCATCCCCTCCAATCCGACCCTCGACCATTGGAAGCTGGCGCTGGGCATGTCGATCACTGATGCGAACGGTAACGTGGTTCCACCGCCGTTCCCAGTGCTGACCTGGTTGTGGAACTCGATCAAGGTGGCCGGTCTGTCGTCCGTCTTTATCGTGGCACTGTCTACCACGTCGGCTTACGCCTTTGCCCGTCTGCGTTTCCGTGGCAAGGGGCTGATCCTCAAGGGCATGCTGATTTTCCAGATGTTCCCGGCCGTACTGGCACTGGTGGCCATCTACGCCCTGTTTGACAAGATCGGCTCCTATGTCCCGTGGTTGGGTCTGAATACCCACGGTGGCCTGATCCTGGGCTACATGGGGGGGATTGCCTTGCACGTCTGGACCATCAAGGGGTACTTCGAAACCATCGATCCGTCGTTGGAAGAGGCTGCCGCAATTGATGGTGCCACCCCGTGGCAGGCGTTCCGTCTGATCCTGCTGCCGCTGTCAGTGCCGATTCTGGCTGTGGTGTTCATTCTCTCGTTCATCGGGGCAATCACCGAGGTGCCGATGGCCTCTATCCTGCTGTCTGACGTCAACAAACTGACGCTGGCGGTGGGGGCCCAGCAGTACCTCTATCCGCAGAACTATCTGTGGGGTGACTTTGCGGCCGCGGCAGTGATGTCCGGTCTGCCCATCACCATCGTCTTCCTGATGGCCCAGCGTTGGCTGGTCGGCGGGCTGACGGCTGGTGGGGTGAAGGGTTAATTATGTTAAGGCAGTGGTGCTGCGGCACCCTGCCAAGTTGGTTTCCATATAAATTTAAGAGACAGCGGAGCGACTCATGGCTGAAGTAGTTCTGAATAATGTGCGCAAAAATTACGATCCGTCTTCCATGAAAGACACGTTGCGCAATATCAACCTCAATATTAAAGAAGGCGAGTTTGTCGTTTTCGTTGGTCCGTCCGGTTGTGGTAAGTCCACCCTGCTGCGCATGATTGCCGGCCTGGAAGACATCACTGACGGCGAATTGAACATCGGTGGCAAGTACATGAACGATGTACCGCCGGTTGAACGTAATGTTGGCATGGTGTTCCAGTCTTACGCCCTGTATCCGCACATGAATGTGTACGAAAACATGGCCTTCGGTCTCAAGCTGAAGAAGATGGACAAAGAGACCATCCACAAGCGCGTCTCCCGTGCTGCCGATATCCTGGGCCTGGAGCCGCTGCTGGATCGCAAGCCGAAGGCGTTGTCCGGTGGCCAGCGTCAGCGTGTGGCGATCGGTCGTTCTATCGTTCAGCAACCGTCGGTGTTCCTGTTCGACGAACCTTTGTCCAACCTGGATGCCGCGCTGCGCGTCAAGATGCGTATCGAGATCGCCAAGCTGCACAAGGAACTGAACTCCACCATCATCTATGTCACCCACGATCAGATCGAAGCCATGACCTTGGCGGACAAGATTGTGGTGCTGAGTCCGCTGAAGGACAGTGCCGAGAGTAACCTGGAGCAATACGGTTCCCCGCTGGATCTGTACCACAATCCGGCCAACAAGTTCGTCGCTGGCTTTATCGGCTCGCCGAAGATGAACTTCCTGCAGGGCGAACTGCTGGAAATTGGCGAGGACAAGTGCAAGGTCAAGCTGACCACCGGTGAAATCCTGACTGCCTGTGTCGATGCCCGTCGTGGCAAGGTCGGTGACAAGGTGGAACTGGGGGTACGTCCAGAGCATCTGGTGCCGGTTGACCACCCGGATGCAGCAGGCCGTTTGTCCGGTCTGGTTCAGGTGGCTGAACACCTGGGTGCCGAATCGTTCGTCTATATGGAAGTTGATGGCAAGGACTTCACGGTCAAGGCGGCGAGTGAAATCCCGGTAGATACCGGGGATACGCTGGAAGTGGGTGTACCCGCCCAGGCTTGCTACCTGTTTGATGCCAAGGAACAGGCGTTCCCGCGTACCAGCAAGTACAACCGTACCTGATAACATCCCACGTGCTTTAGATCCAAGCGCCGCTCTGCGGCGCTTTTTTTATGCCGACCACGACATGTCGAGATGGTGACTGCGCGGTACTCGGTGAGGCGTGACCGGCAAATCAAGCGCTGGGATTGGTCTTACCTCATGGCTTGTGTAGGATAGGTCTCTGAAATTTCAGCAGGAGGCGTCATGAATCGCTGGCCGAGTCTCAAACAATTGCACTATCTGGTTACTTTGTCTGAATGTGAGAACTTTAACCGTGCCGCCAAAGCCTGCTTTGTCAGTCAGTCCACCCTGAGTACCGGCATTCAGACCCTGGAGGAGTTGCTTGGGCTGCAATTGATTGAACGTGATCAGAAGTCGTTCATCATGACGCCGGTTGGGCATGAGGTGGTGGCGCGCGCGCGCGCCATGCTCACCCAGGCCCGCGATATGCTCGAGCTGGCTCAGGCGCAATCCGGTATCTTGAGTGGCACCTTGCGACTGGGTTGTATTCCAACCATAGCGCCATTCCTGTTGACCGATCTGGTTAACCGCTGCGCGCGCAGTGCGCCACAACTGGAACTGCTGCTGCGCGAAGACACGTCGGCCAACTTGTTGGCACAACTCGAGGCGGGGACGTTGGACCTGCTGGTGCTGGCGCTGCCCTACGAGATTGGCCACTTTCACAAGCTGGTGGTTGGGCAAGATCCGTTCCGCTTGGTGGTGCATCGCCAGTTGTTGCAAACGCGCAGTGCGCCGCTGGATTATCCTGACTTGCCGAATGGATCGATTTTCTTGTTGGAGCAGGAGCACTGCCTGACCGGCCATGCACTGGCCGCTTGTCATATGACCGACCGACAGAAGATCAATCCGTTTGCCGCCACCAGTCTGTATACCCTGGTGCAAATGGTGGCCTCGCGGATGGGGGCCACCTATCTGCCACAGATGGCGATCTGTAATGGCATCTTGCGTCAGACCGAGTTGGAAGCCCTGCCACCGGTGGATGGCCAGGCTTTTCGTGATATTGGCTTGGTATGGCGTCCGAGCTCGACGCGCGTGGCGACTTTTTATGCATTCTCTGAGCTGGTTTCTGAAAGTTTACAACATATTTGTAAGCCAAAATCGGATGAGACGTGTTGCTAAGAGAGTGGATTGCGCTGGTGGGGTAGGGCTGTTGGCACAAAAAAGAAACCCGGCTCAAGGCCGGGCGACAGAAAAGGTGCTTCAACAGCAAGACTAACCAAGGGGTGTTGCAAACTCTCAGGTGACCGGGTTTAGGGGTCAAACTGAACTGTAGATATCTTAACCTGGTGAAATTTTATTTCAAGTTGTTTCGTAATTGAGTTACAAAAAGCACCATTTGAGTTCTGATTTTGTGAAATCGATCAAAGGACAGACGTTTGCGCTATGGGGTGATGCGGTCTCCGCGCATGTCTGCTGCAGGTTGCCGGATGCGCGCCTGCCTTGATCCTGTCCTGCGGGGTCACTAGACTGTGCGGCTTCAAGCTGCGGAGGGTCATCATGCAGGTTTCCGATTTTCACTTTGATTTGCCGGATGCGCTGATTGCGCGTTATCCGATGCCCGAACGGACCAGCAGTCGTCTGCTTCAACTCGATGGCCCGACCGGGGCGCTGCACCATGGCATGTTTACCGATGTGCTGTCGCTGATCCAACCTGGCGATCTGTTGGTGTTCAACAACACGCGCGTCATCCCGGCGCGTCTGCATGGCCACAAGCAAAGCGGTGGCAAGGTTGAGGTGTTGGTGGAGCGCGTACTCGATCAGCACCGGGTGCTGGCCCATGTGCGAGCCTCGAAAGCCCCGAAACCAGGTGCGGTACTGGTATTTGATGACGGCGTGACCGCTATCATGACCGTGCGCCACGATGCGCTGTTTGAACTCGAATTCCAGGGCGAACAGCCGGTGCTGGCTATCCTGGAGGCGATCGGCCATATGCCATTGCCGCCCTATATTGATCGTCCGGATGAGCAGGCTGACAAGGAGCGTTATCAGACGGTCTACAACGCCCGGCCGGGGGCGGTGGCTGCGCCGACTGCGGGTCTGCATTTTGACGAGTCATTACTGCAGGCGCTGCGCGACAAGGGGGTCGAACTGGCGTTCGTCACCCTGCATGTCGGCGCCGGGACCTTCCAGCCGGTACGGGTCGACCGGATTGAAGATCACCATATGCACCAGGAGTACGTTGAGGTGCCGGAGACGGTGGTGCAACAGATTGCCGCGACACGCGCCCGTGGTGGGCGGGTAGTGGCCGTTGGCACCACCTCGGTGCGCTCGCTGGAGAGTGCCGCGCGGGCCAGCGGTACCGCGCAGGGGCAGCCGTTGGCACCCTTTTATGGTGATACCGATATCTTTATCTTCCCGGGCTATCGTTTCCAGGTGGTGGATGCGTTGATCACCAATTTCCATCTGCCGGAGTCGACCTTGATCATGCTGGTCTCGGCCTTCGCCGGTTATGAACATGTCATGGCGGCCTATCAGGCAGCGGTGGCGGGCCACTATCGCTTCTTTAGCTATGGTGATGCCATGTTTGTTACCCGGCAGGAATAAGCCTGCCCGGGGGTTAACAGGTCAGACTGTTTTTCTGGCCGTGGAGTGAAAAATGAAGATGAAATTTGAACTGAAGAAGGTGGTCGGTCGCGCGCGTCGTGGTCGTCTGGACTTCGGTCGCGGCAGTGTCGAGACCCCGGCCTTTATGCCAGTGGGCACCTACGGCACGGTCAAGGGGATGACCCCGGAAGAGGTCGCAGCCACTGGCGCACAGATCCTGCTCGGTAATACCTTCCACCTGTGGATCCGTCCCGGCCAGGAGGTGATGAAGAAACATGGTGATCTGCATGACTTCATGAACTGGCAGGGACCGATCCTGACTGACTCGGGCGGTTTTCAGGTATTCAGCCTGGGTGACATCCGCAAGATCACCGAAGAAGGGGTGCATTTCCGTAACCCGATCAACGGCGAGCGTATTTTCCTGTCCCCGGAAAAGTCGATGGAGATCCAGTACGATCTGGGCTCCGACATCGTAATGATTTTTGACGAGTGCACGCCCTATCCGGCGACCTGGGAAGTGGCCAAAAAGTCGATGGAGATGTCGCTGCGTTGGGCGCAGCGCTCGCGCGACCACTTCAACCAGATGCAAAACCCGAATGCGTTGTTTGGCATTGTCCAGGGGAGCGTGTATGAAGACCTGCGTGATATTTCGCTGAAGGGGCTGCAGCAGATTGGCTTTGACGGTTATGCCGTGGGTGGTCTGGCGGTGGGCGAGCCTAAAGCCGATATGCACCGTATTCTGGAACACGTCTGTCCGCAGCTGCCGGCAGACAAGCCTCGCTACCTGATGGGGGTGGGCAAGCCGGAAGATCTGGTGGAAGGGGTGCGCCGCGGTATCGACATGTTCGACTGCGTGATGCCGACCCGTAATGCCCGTAACGGTCATTTGTTCACCACCGATGGTGTGGTCAAAATCCGCAATGCTCGCTATCGCGATGACACCGCACCGCTGGATGCGGAATGTGATTGCTACACATGTCAAAAATATACTCGTGCCTACTTGCACCACCTCGACCGCTGTAATGAAATCCTCGGCGCTCGTCTGAATACCATCCACAACCTGCGCTATTACCAACGTCTGATGCAAGGTTTGCGGGATGCCATTGATGCGGGTACATTAGATGACTTTGTGGCGGAGTTTTACCGACGGCAAGGGAAGCCCCTGCCGCCGCAAATCGACGAGTTCAAGTCCGTTGACTAACGATAACGAGGAAAAACAATGAGTATTATCTCCAGTGCTTATGCCCAGGGTGGCGCCGCCGCACCGGCTGGTGGCGGTTTCGAAATGCTGATCATGCTGGCCGTCTTCGGTCTGATTTTCTATTTCATGATCTATCGCCCGCAGGCCAAGCGCTCGAAGGAGCATCGCAACCTGATGACCTCGCTGAGCAAGGGTGACGAAGTCCTGACCTCTGGTGGCCTGGTTGGCCGGATCAGCAAGGTGGCTGCGGACAACGACTTCATGGTACTGGCGCTGAATGATCAGACCCAGATCACCATCAAAAAGGATTACGTTACTGCGGTATTGCCGAAGGGTACGATTCAGTCCCTGTAACAGCGCGGACCTGAAATGGGTCAGTCCGCTGTATTGGCAATCGCTGTAACTTAGCCTGTTTATGTAATTCAGCCAGGAGTAAGCCGTGTTAAATCGGTTCCCGCTGTGGAAAAACCTGATGGTGGCGCTGGTCGTCATCATCGGTTTTCTTTATTCGGCACCCAACCTGTATGGGGAAGATCCTGCGTTGCAGGTATCGGCTGCCCGTGGGGCAGAGGTGCAAGCCCAAACGCTGGATCAGGTCAAGCAGGTGCTCGATGAGCACAAGCTGGCCATCAAATCCGCACTGCTGGACAAGGGTCAGATCCTGGTCCGTTTCAACAATACTGACGATCAGCTCAAATCCAAGGAGTTGGTGAGCCAGGTACTGGGTGACCAGTATGTGGTGGCACTGAACCTGGCGCCGGCCACGCCGAGCTGGTTGGCGGCGATTGGTGGTTCACCACTGAAGCTGGGTCTTGACCTGCGCGGTGGGGTGCACTTCCTGATGGAAGTGGACATGGGCGAAGCCATCAATAAGTCGCAGGATCAGCTGGTGCAGGATCTGCGCACCGAGCTGCGTGAACAGAACATGCGCTACTCCGGCGTGCGTCGTGAAGGCGATGCCGTGCTGGTCGCGTTCCGTGATGATGATGTCCGTCAGTCCGCCCTCGGCGAATTGCGTAACCGTCACCGTGAATTGCAGTTTACCCAGCGTGAACAGAACGGTCAGTATCAGCTGATCGCGACCATGACGGAAGCGCGTCTGAAAGAGATCCGCTCCTACGCGCTGGAACAGAACATCACCATCATCCGTAACCGTGTGAATGAACTCGGTGTCGCCGAGCCGCTGGTTCAGCGTCAGGGTGCTGATCGTATCGTGGTTGAACTGCCTGGTATTCAGGATACCGCCCGTGCCAAGGAGATCCTCGGTGCGACCGCGACCCTCGAGTTCCGTATGGTGGATGATACGGCTGATCTGGCGAGTGCTGCCTCCGGGCAGGTGCCGGCCAACTCACAGCTGTATACCACCCGTGACGGTCGTCCGGTGGTGCTGCAGAAGCGCGTGATCCTGACCGGTAACCATATCGTGGATGCCAAGTCGGGGATGGATGAATACAGTCGTCCGCAGGTCAGCATCAGTCTGGATGGTCAGGGTGGCAACAAGATGTCCACCTTCACCAAGGACGCGGTTGGCAAGTCGATGGCTACCGTGTTTATCGAGTTCAAGCCGGAAGGCGAACCTGGTCCGGATGGCAAGCGCAAGTTCCGCAAGCATGAAGAGGTGGTCAACGTGGCCACTATCCAGTCGCGCTTGGGGAACAGCTTCCGTATCACTGGCATCAACAACACCCAGGAAGCCCATAATCTGGCGCTGATCCTGCGTGCCGGTGCGCTGATTGCGCCGATTCAGATCGTCGAAGAACGTACCATCGGCCCGAGCTTGGGTCAGCAGAACATCGACAGCGGTATGCGTGCCATGGCGCTGGGGATGGGGGTGCTGGTACTGTTTATGGCGCTCTACTATCGCAAGTTCGGTCTGGTGGCCAACGCGGCACTGTGTTTTAACGTCGTGCTGCTGGTCGGCATCATGTCGCTGATTCCGGGGGCCACCATGACCCTGCCAGGGATCGCCGGTATCGTGTTGACCTTGGGGATGGCGGTCGATGCCAACGTGCTGATCTTCGAGCGTATCCGTGAAGAGCTGCGTCTGGGGCGTAGTCCGCAACAGGCGATTCATCTGGGTTACGAACGTGCGTTCAGTACCATTGCCGACTCTAACGTCACCACCCTGATCACCGCGTTCATCCTGTTCTCGGTGGGCTCTGGTGCGGTGCGTGGTTTCGCCCTGGTGTTGATGATTGGTATTGCCAGCTCGATGTTCACTGCGATCACCGGCAGTCGTGCCCTGGTGAATATGCTGTGGGGCGGCAAGCGCCTGAGCGACCTGTCCATTTGAGGGAGTTACAATGTTCCAATTGTTAAAACCGGGCCATGTCATTCCCTTCATGCGGGTGGCGTTGCCGGCCACGTTGTTCTCGCTGACCCTAGTAGTCCTGTCCGTCGTGGTACTGGCGGTTAAAGGTCTGAACTGGGGGCTGGATTTTACCGGCGGGACCATCATTGAGGTCAACTTCCCGGAAGCGGCCGAACTGTCGGATGTACGCCATGCGCTGGTCGAGCAGAAGCTCGATGGCGCTGTGGTGCAATACTTCGGCGGCACCCGCGATGTGCTGATCCGTCTCGCTCCGAAGGGTGAGGTGAACCAGCAGACCATCGCGGGTACCGTGACCACGGCGGTTCAG
>JAYROM010000092.1:0-22295 GCA_041911695.1 Aeromonadaceae bacterium | reverse complement strand
GATGTCGCAGGCGATGATGGAGCTGTACAAGCAGGAGAAGGTCAACCCGCTGGGTGGCTGTTTCCCGATTGTGATTCAGATGCCGATCTTTATCGCCCTGTACTGGACGCTGATGGAGTCGGTCGAACTGCGTCATGCGCCGTTTGCCCTGTGGCTGACTGACCTGTCGGTCAAGGATCCGTTCTTCGTGCTGCCGCTGCTGATGGGTGCCACCATGTGGTGGATCCAGAAGATGAGCCCGACCACGGTGACCGACCCGATGCAGCAGAAAGTGATGCAGTTCATGCCGATCATCTTCACCTTCATGTTCCTGTGGTTCCCGTCCGGTCTGACTCTGTACTGGCTGGTCTCTAACCTGGTGACCATCACCCAGCAGACCCTGATCTACCGTCAGCTGGAGAAGAAGGGGCTGCACAGCCGCGAGAAGAAAAAGGCCTAATCCGCCACTTCGACGCTAACAAGGCGACCTCCGGGTCGCCTTTTTTTATTACAATGCACCGTATCGAACGGACTGAATACCGAGAACCCCATGTCCCAGACTGACACTATCGTGGCGCAAGCCACCCCGCCCGGCCGAGGTGGCGTCGGCATCCTGCGCGTCTCCGGCCCGTTGAGTGCCACCGTCGCCGAGACCCTGCTCGGCAAGTTGCCGCGCGTACGCTATGCCGAATATCTGCCGTTCCGCGCCGCCGATGGTCAGGTGCTGGATCAGGGCATCGCCCTGCTGTTCCGTGCCCCGCACAGCTTTACCGGCGAGGACGTACTCGAGTTACAGGGCCACGGTGGCCCGGTGGTACTGGATATGCTGTTACGCCGTATTCTGGCTATCCCTGGGGTACGCAGTGCCCGGCCGGGCGAGTTCTCCGAGCGCGCTTTTCTCAACGACAAGCTGGATCTGGCCCAAGCCGAGGCAATTGCCGATCTGATCGAGGCCACCAGCGAACAGGCCGCACGCTCGGCGCTGCAATCGCTGCAGGGCGAGTTCTCGCGGCGGATCAACCAACTGGTGGAGGCACTGACCCGGCTGCGCATCTATGTCGAGGCCGCGATCGACTTCCCAGAGGAGGAGATCGACTTTCTCTCCGACGGCAAGGTGGCCGGTGACCTGTATGCGGTGATCGACGCCCTGCGCTCAGTCCAGCAGGAGGCCCGGCAGGGGGCACTGCTGCGTGAAGGGATGAAGGTGGTGATCGCCGGCCGACCGAATGCCGGCAAATCCAGCCTGCTCAATGCCCTTGCCGGCCGCGAGTCGGCCATTGTTACCGAGATCGCCGGCACCACCCGCGACGTGCTGCGCGAGCATATCCATATCGACGGCATGCCGCTGCATATCATCGACACCGCAGGCCTGCGCGAGACCCAGGATGCGGTAGAGAAGATCGGTATCGAGCGCGCCTGGGCCGAGATAGCCCAGGCCGACCGCGTGCTGTTTATGGTCGACGGCACCACCACGGCCGCAGTCGATCCGCGCGAGATCTGGCCGGACTTTATCGACCGTCTGCCGCCCGGTCTCGGCTTGACCGTGATCCGCAACAAGGCCGATCTGACCGGCGAGGGGCTGGCTACCAGCGAGGAGGCCGGTCACCCGGTGTTCCGCATCTCGGCCAAAACCGGCCTCGGCCTTGAAGCGCTGCGCCAGCATCTGAAAACCTGCATGGGCTATCAAGGCAGCACCGAAGGCGGCTTTATGGCGCGTCGCCGCCATCTGGAGGCCATCGCCCATGCCGATCAGCACCTGCAGCAGGCCAAAGAGCAGCTGGAAGTGTATGCCGCCGGCGAGCTGGTGGCCGAAGAGCTGCGCCTGGCGCAAGAGCAACTGTCGACCATCACTGGCGAATTCAGTGCCGACGACCTGCTCGGCCGTATTTTCAGTTCGTTCTGTATCGGTAAGTAAGTATGCGCTATCTGGGAATTGGCTGGGATGCCGGTGGCTGGCAGGGCAATAAGCAGGCGGTCGCGGTGGTCAGTTGGATGACAGGCGCCACCAGTGTGGACTGGCTGGGTGTCTCGCCCGCCTTTGCCCTGTCACGACGGCTGCCGCTGTCGCTGAACAGTTTGTTGGCGCCGGCCCTCGGTGGCAACCCGCTGCCGAGCGCTACGCGCATCGCCTGGGCGGTAGATGCCCCGCTGGCCTTCCCGAGCGCGCTGCGCGACCTGGTGTGCGGGCTGGGCCCGGTACTGCAACAGGTACCCGACAGCGAACTGGATAACCCTTACGCCTACCGAGCCAGTGAGCGCTGGCTGGCGCGGCAGTATGGCCGCAAACCGATGTCAGCAACCTTTGATCGACTGGGCAATGTGGCCACCCTGGCGATGAGCCTGTTGCCGGTGTGGCAGACTGCCGGTTACCGGCTATTACCCCAGCAACAGGCCGATGCGGATCTGGCGGTATTGGAAACCTGGCCAGCACTGATGAAACCGGCGCGCCAGCAGGCCGCGATAGCCCCGTTTGCCCAGTTGCTGCCCGCCGAGGTGGTGCCCGGCAGCGATCGCTACGATGCCGCCCTGTGTGCACTGGTGGCACTGGCTTCGGCCAGTCAGGACACATGCCCGCTGCTGCCACCGCTGGTCAAACCGGTCGACAGCGTGCCCGCCAGGGAGGGCTGGATCTACCATTTTCAGCCCAGCCATCTCCTCGATATCCGGTGACTTTTTCCTGTCGACCGCCCACATGCTTGCTACGCTTTAAACGTTATGGCTGCGGGAGATCACCATGAACATGCTCGCCTCACCCCCTCTGTCGGCGCAGCGACTGGATGCCCAGCGCCGGACGCTGCAGATGGCCAATCTTGGTCCTGAAGAGTACGGGCGTATCCTGCGCCTGCTCACCCTGCTCTGCGCGGCCGATGCCGCCTGGATCGCCCTGCTCGGTCCGGATGGCGACCTGCTGCTTGAAGGGCTGGATATTCCAGCCGGCCCCCCCCCGACGCTGGCCCAACGCACGATGGATGGGGAGGGGTTGCTGGAGTGCGATCTGGCGGGCGGCGATCCGGCCCTGCACGGCCACCCTTGGAACCGCGAACATGGCCTGGGCTGGCTGGCCAGTTATCCGCTCACCAGTCCGGAAGGCCATGCCATTGGCTGTGTGGCGGTGGCCGCCGCGACCACCCGTGCCCTGGATATCAGCCAACGACTGGCGTTGGTCGACCTGGTTAGCCTGCTGGAAACCGAGATGCGGCTGCGCTTCTTGTTGTCGACCCAACCGCAGACCCTGCGCCAGCACTTGCCGACGCCCGGCCCACAGGGCGGGCTGCTCGGGGCGGGTGACATGACCGATCTGCTGCACTACAGCTATACCCGCTGTCGCCTGGAGCAGCGCCCCTATGCATTGGCGCTGGTGGAGCTGGACGCATTCCACCAGCTGGACTTGACCGAGGATCAGGCGGACATCTTGCAGCAGGCCGCCGTCAGCCGGCTATTACGTTGCCTGCGCCTCGGCGATCTGGTGGGGGCCTGGGCTGATCGGCGGTTATTGGTCCTGCTCCCCGGGGTCGATGCCGATGAGTTGTACAGCATCAGCGACAAACTGGTCAAAGCGCTGGATGACAAAGTCGACTGTGAAGGCCTGCATGTCAGCCTGGCCGCCTCGATCGGCCTGGTCGGCATTCCACAACCGCGCGCCCGCGAACAATCCGACCTGCTGGTACTGTGTGCCGAGCATGCGCTGCAACAGGCGATTGAGGCAGGGCGCCACCGTGCCCGTCTACAATTGATGCATTTCTGAATCGTGGCCCCCACCAAGGGGCCGGCCTAGGCGCCGGTCTCTTGGTCGTCCAGGCCATGACGTCCCGCCGGGTAGGCAATCAAATTGTGAAAACAGGCCACGACGTCACCATCGTTGCGATAGCCGTGCACCGCATCGGCAGCAAAACGCAGCACACTGCCCCCCCCCAGCGGGTGCCAAATCCCGTCAACATAGATACTGAGCAGTCCAGAGACCGGCAAGACCTGCTCCACCGCCCCAGGCTCATGTGCCACCGACTGGTAGACACATCCTACCGGCAGCTCAACCTTGAGCAGTTCATAACCCAGCCGCGGTTCAAACGGCAGCAACGGGGTGACCTGAATACCATCGCCAAACACTTGGGGCGGTAACGTCTCATGCTGCAGCCAGAACGGCTGCCAATCAGCGGCAGGGCTAGCCATCAAGTCAGAAAAGGCGACGCCCAATCCGCCGGCGATGCGCCATAGGGTGACCACGGTTGGACTGGACTCTCCGCGCTCAATCTGGCCAAGCATCGCCTTACTGACGCCACTGGCGGTGGCCAGTCGATCCAGACTCCAGTTGCGCTGTTGACGCAGGCGCCGCAGGCGCAGACCCAGTTGTTGTGTCAGATGATCCATAGGGTAACGTGATCTCATGATTGCTGGCCGCCCCATTGTGCGCTATAACGCACAACAGAACCAAGGACGTTCGCACATTGTACAGGGAGGTTGCTCATGCCATCGTGGTTTCCACTGCGTTTACACCATCTGAGTAGTGGACTGGTGGCCGTTTTGGTCGGCTATACCAGCTCTGCCGCAATCATTTTCCAGGCCGCCGCCAGTGCCGGCGCCTCCGCCGAACAACTCGGCTCATGGATGACCGCCTTGGGGCTGGGAATGGGGCTCACGACACTGGGTCTGTCGCTGGCCTACCGTGCGCCGGTGCTCACCGCCTGGTCAACCCCGGGTGCGGCGCTGCTGATCACCAGTCTGCATGGGGTGGCGATGGGCGAAGCGATCGCCGCCTTTATCTTCAGTTCGCTCCTGCTGACCCTGGTAGGGTTCAGCGGCCTGTTCGCCCGGGTGATGCACCGCCTACCGATGCAATTGGCCACCGCCATGCTGGCCGGCATTCTGCTGCGCTTCGGGCTGGATCTGTTCCGCGCCGTTCAATTGGCCCCCTGGCTGGCCGGCAGCATGCTGCTGGCCTATGTCATCCTGCGCCCCTGGTCGCCACGATATACCATTGCCCTGGTGCTGCTGGTGGGTATCGCCAGCGCGGCCGTGCAGGGCACCCTGCAGCCCTTGCCGGCGGCCAGTTGGCTGCAGCTGACCTGGACCACCCCAGTCTGGCATCTCTCCAGCCTGCTCGGCATCGGCCTGCCGCTGTTCGTGGTCACCATGAGTTCGCAGAATATGCCCGGCGTCGCCGTGTTGCGGGCGCATGGTTATGAACAGGTATCGGTGTCGCACGCGGTAGGCTGGAGTGGGCTGGCCAGTCTACTGCTGGCACCGTTTGGCGGCTTTGCACTGAATCTGGCGGCGATCACCGCCGCACTGTGCATGACCGAACAGGCTGATGCTCGCCCGGATCGCCGTTATCTGGCCGCCTGCTGTGCCGGGGGACTCTATCTGCTGACCGGGTTGCTCGGCGCATCGGTGGCGGGCCTGCTCACCTCGCTGCCTGAGGCCGTGATCAAGGCGATTGCCGGGCTGGCGCTGCTCGGCACCCTGGGTAACAGCCTGCAGCACAGCCTACAGGAGACCCATGGCCGTGAAGCCGCGCTGATCACCTTCCTGGTGACCGCCTCGGGACTGCAACTGGCAGGGATTGGCGCCCCCTTCTGGGGGCTGGTGGCCGGCAGTCTGGTGCTGTGGCGCCAGCGCCGGCCAAGCTGACTAGCGGGTCGTCACCAGCAACGGACGAACCTGACCGGCCACCGAGGTCACCGCCTGTTGCCAACCCTGACGTAGTGCGCGCACCAATGCCGGGTAGCCGTCGTCCTGCAAGGCGACCTGCTCGGCAAACACATTGCTGTAGGTCTGCGCGCCGCGCTGCAATACCCAGCGCCCTTCAACCACCGCCTTGCCATCGGCCCGCCCCTGGAATGCACTGACCTCCATAGACAGGCTCCAGCTGTCTGCGGACGCCACGGCACTGGTATCCATCACCTGCACATCCGGCCAGGCGGTCGATAACTGACGGATCAGGCTGCGCCCGAGCTGACGGTCCAACGCCTCCGCCCAGCGCGCCTGGGTAGCATTCACCACCTGGACATCATCTTGCTGGAAGGCAATCCCCTGATCGTTCAGGTATTCCGGCAGCTGCAGGCGGTCGATACGCACCACCGGCCCCTGTGCGGTCTGACGGACTGGCGAGGCCGCCCCGGGCAACTCCAGGGCGTAATACGAGATGGACGGGGTCGCGCTGCAACCGGCCAGAGCCAGACAGAGCAACGCCATCCCACAACACTTGCCAGACAACATCATGGTGCGGCCCTCCTCGGCTGTGGATCCGCCTGCGGCGGCGTGCTGAAAATCAGTGAATTCGGTTTATCGTTGACCTGACGCGCCACCGGACGCAATTCGCGCAGCAGTTGATCCAGCGCCTCAACCGAACGGTTCAGCTCGCGGTACATCGCCCCTTCCGCCGAGAAGCCGTGCAGGGTCTTTTGCAGCTCCTGCATCGAGCGTTGCAGATCGGCTGGCAGCTGGCCGGTCTCCGGCTTGCTGGCAATCTTGTTCATGTTCACGCTCAGCTCATGCATGGCAGCAAAACTCTGCTTGGTCTCCTTGAGCATGCTGTTCATGTTATCCAGCGTGGTCTCCAACGGCAGATCATTGACCTTGGTCAGCAGACGGTTGACCTGCTGCTCAATGCGCGCCAGCCCGCCAGAGACCGTCGGGATGGTCGGGAACTCGCCAAACCAGCCATATCCAGCCGCATGGACCGCATCCGGGGCAAAATTCAGATCGACATACAGGGCACCGGTCAGCAAGTTGCCGGTCTTCAACGAGCCTCGCAACCCCTTGCGGATCTGCTGCTCAATGTCCTGCCGCAGCTCATCCAGCCCGCGATCGGCCTTGTCATCATCAAACCGATCCTGCTCGATACGGATCAAGACCGGGATCTGACCCGGGTTGCGCCCCAGCATCTGCTCCTCGCTCATCCGGAATGGCACCTGCTGTACCGTGCCGATGCGAATTCCGCGGAACTCCACCGGTGCCCCGGCGGCCAACCCACGGATCGAATCGTCAAACAGCAATACATACTCGAGGTAACGGCGGTACTCACGATTGCGACTGCTGGCCTGATCGGCAAACAACACATAACTGTGGCCATTTTTCACCGGCTCCCCCAGCCCCCAGCCATCCGGCACATCAAAGCTGATACCGCCACGCACCAGGCTTTCCAGCGTCCCCGTCTCAAAGCGGAACCCCTCTGACGAGGCCTCCAGGCGCAGGCCGCCATTCATCCAGAAACGGGAGTTACTGGTCACCAGACCGTCATACGGCGCGAAGATAAACAGCTGGTACTCCATCTGTCGGGTGCCGGTCGAGAAGTGGGTCTTCTCCACCCGGCCGACATTGAAGCCGCGATACATCACCGGATCGCCGACGCTCAATCCACGACTCAACTCGCTGGTTAACTGGATGCGCACCCCCTTGTCATCCGGTTGTGCCACCGGCGGGGTATCCAGCACATGGAAACTGGTGGTGTATTTATTGCCTTTGCCTGGCTGCAGTTCGATATAGGCGCCAGAGAGCAGGGTGCCAAGCCCGGAGATCCCCTGCCGCTCGATACGCGGCTTGACCACCCACAACTGACTGTCCTGACGCAGGAGCCCCTCGGTATCGACCGCCATGCGGGCAGTGACCTCGACATGACTGAGATCCTCACTCAGGCGAACGCTCTGCACCGTGCCGACCTCGACGCTACGCGCCTTGATGGTGGTCTTGCCAGCGACGATGCCTTCGGCGTCTGGCATGGTCAGGGTGATCAACGGCCCCTGATTGGAGAGGTTGGTATACACCAGCCACAGGCCAATCAGCGCCGCCACGATTGGCACCAGCCAGATCGGTGAGAGATGACGCAACTGCTGGATCCGGGCCGCCAGCGGCTCAGAGGGTGTGCTCATGCGAGGGTTCCTTGTCTGACACAGAATGGTCCCAAATCAGTCGGGGGTCGAAAGACATTGCAGCCAGCATGGTGACCACCACCACACCGCCGAAGGCCATGGCTGCCGCCCCCGGATAGATAGACATCAGCTTGCCCATGCGGATCAGGGCCGCCAATACCGCCACCACAAACACATCCACCATCGACCAGCGACCGATAAACTCGGTCACCCGATACAGACGGGTACGCCCGAAGCGGTGATGAGGCTCGCCACGTTGCACCGTCCAGCACAACCAGAACAGGGCAATGATTTTGGTGATCGGCACCATGACGCTGGCGACAAAGATCACCAGCGCCACCGGATAGGAGCCCATATGCCAGAGCAGCACCACGCCCCCCAGGATGGTGGAGTAGGTGTCACTGCCCAGACTCTCGGTGACCATGATCGGCAGCAAATTGGCTGGTAAATAGAGTAAACAGGCCGCAATCAGCAGGGCGAAGGTATGTTCCTGGCTGCGGGGGATACGGGCATGCACCCTGGCCCCACAGCGCGGGCAGTGGCCCGCCGCGCTCGCCACCACGCCGTGGCAACCATGACACAGGGTCGCGCCTTGCGCCAGCGCCCCCTGACCGGCTTGCAGCGGCAAGGGCGGGCAGGGTCCGGCTAGCCGGGTCCACAACCAGTCTCGATCCAGATGCATCATGCTTTTTAGATACATCAGACTGAACAGACAAAAGCACCAGAAGCCGGCACCAATGCGGATATCCGCCAGCGAAGCAATCTTGATCAGACTGACCAGCACGCCGACCATAAACACTTCGGTCATGGTCCACGGCTGCAGCCGAAAAAGCCAGCGCGCCATGCTGCGCGCGCCGGGCGGCACCGCCCAGTGGTGAAAACCGGCATAGATCCAGACCACTATCAGCAGACAACAGGCCGGCAGCAACTGCATGCACAGGTAGATGCCCATCGCCAGCACGCGATAATCCTCACTGAAGATCACCCCGGCAGCCTCGAACAGATTCATACTGCTGCCAACGCCCCGGGCATTGATGGCGAGAAACGGCAACAGATTGGCACATAGCAACATGATCAAGCTGGTCAAGGCATAGACCAGTGGCCGTTGCATCGGATACTTGGGTAACTGCGCCAGTACATGGTCACAGCGCGGGCAGCGTGCCTGCTGCCCCTCGATCAAAAAGGGCACGGCCACCACCTGGTCACACTCATGGCAGACCACAGTATGTGCCGGCATCACGTGATCCGTCACCGAATGGTCTGGTAAAGAATGCGTCACCGCGTTGCTCCGTTCATGCAAGAACCCTTTTATGACCCATGACTATTTTGCGGGCTCACAACTCTGCCAGCAAGCCTCGTTGCATTACTTCACCTTACGGTTTGGGTAAGGTATATAAACAGGGCTTTTCGTAACCAGAGGTCATCCGATGAAAAAATTGTCTGTGTTGAGTGGTAGCCTGATCCTGGCGCTGGCCTTGAACGGTTGTACCACCATCAACCCCTATACCGGTGAACAGCAAACCTCGAACGCCGCCAAGGGCGGTGCCATCGGGGCGGCCACCGGCGCCTTGGTCGGCGTCCTCAGCGCGTCAAAGCATGATCGCGGCAAAGGCGCCTTGATAGGTGCCGCCGCCGGTGCCGCCCTCGGCGGTGGCGCCGGTTATTACATGGATGTCCAGGAAGCCAAACTGCGTCAGCAGATGCAGGGCACCGGGGTCAGTGTCAGCCGTGATGGCGACAATATCGTGCTCAACATGCCCAACCAGGTCACCTTCGACAGCAACTCCAGCCAGCTCAAACCGGCCGGCGCCAGCACCTTGACCGGGGTGGCCCGCGTGCTCAAGGAGTACCCGAAGACCCGGGTCAACATCGTCGGCCACACCGACAGCAGTGGCACCCACGCCCTGAATATGCGCCTGTCACAACAGCGCGCCGAAAGCGTCGCCAGTGCGCTGATCCTGCAGGGCGTCGATAATGCCCGTCTGGATATCCGCGGTGTCGGGCCAGATCAGCCAATCGCTGACAACAAGACAGTGGAAGGCAAGGCGCAGAACCGCCGCGTCACCATCACCGTCAGCCCACAGGGCTAACCTGAGCGGTTAGGCGGTGGCGACCGCCTGACCCTTTTCCTGCCGCTTACTGTCCCGGGTTACTGACCGCCGCCCCTTGGGCGTCCACCACCGGGGTACCATCTTCCTTGTTGAACGCGCCTTGCTGCGCATCCGGCAGGATCTCCAGCACCACTTCGGACGGCCGGCACAGCCGGGTCCCCAGCGGCGTCACCACGATCGGTCGGTTAATCAGCAGCGGATGGGCCAGCATCGCCTCGATCAGCGCATCATCGCGCCAGTCACCCTCGCCCAACCCCAATGCGGCATACGGTGGCACATTGGTACGCAACAGATCGCGCACCGTTATCCCCATCTCGGCAATCAAACGTACCAGCGTCGGCCGATCCGGCGGGGTCTGCAGATACAGAATCACCGTCGGTTCGACGCCGCTGTTACGGATCAGGGCCAGGGTATTGCGCGACGTGCCGCAGTCAGGATTGTGGTAAATGGTGATCGGGCTCATAACAGCTTCCAAGGTTAAGGTGAGGGATCCGTGCTGGTCGATGTCTCCGCTGCGTCATCCGGCACCATATCGGTGACCGCAATGCCATCGACCCAGCTGCGCACCAAGGTATGAAACAGCGCCAGCAGGGTCGGGCCGAGAAACACCCCCAGCATACCAAAAGCCACGGCACCGCCAATCACCCCGAACAGGATCAAGGTGAGCGGCAGCGGACTGTTGCGACCGATCACCAGCGATTTAACCACGTTGTCGATGGTACCAACTGCCAGCAGGAACCAGACCACCATCAGCCCAGCCCATACCGGCTCGCCATGGCGATACAGCCAGGTCGCGGCCAGCAGACCAACCAGCGGCGGGCCACCGGGAATCACCGACACCAGACAGACCAGCAAACCGAGACTCAGCGCATTCGGTACGCCCGCCACCACCAACCCTAACCAGGCCAGTGCCCCCTGCGCTACCGCAGCGCCAATAAAACCGTAGACCACACCGCGAATGGTGCGGTTACTCAAGGTGAGCAAGTGCTCACCGGCCTCACCCGCAATCCGCCGGCTAAAACGCACCACCCAGCCATGCAGCTGCTCACCTTCGGCATACAGCACGCCGGCAATCAGAATACTGAGTAGCAGCATCAGCAAACCGCCGCCGATGGCACCAGCCATGCCGAGCATGACGCGGGCCGCCGGCCCGACCAGCCCCTTGAGCGAGGCCAGGATCTGGAAATCCTGATTCTGGATCGCCAGCCACTGCTGCGCCGCCCAATCGCCGATCAGCGGCAAACCGGCCATCCACTGCGGCAGATCCGGCAAGCCCGCCTGCACCTGCTCGGGGATCGCCCGCGCCAGCAGGGTGAGCTGGCGACCAAAATCGACCGAGGCCAACAACAACGGCACCAGGATAAACAGCAACAACGCCGAGACGATCAGCAGTGCCGCTAAGCGGTCGCGCTCGCCCAAGCGCGCCGACAACCAGCGAAATGGCCCCCAGGTGGCCGAAACCAGAATCATTGCCCAGATGATCGCCGCCAGAAATGGCGCCATGATGGCCCCCACCGCAACAATCAGCCCACTGAGCAGGGCCAGGATCAACAGGGGTTGCACCAATTCACCGGTACGCCAGCGTGCAGGGGTCATCATCATTGCTCCATCAGGGGGCCGCAGTGGCCACAGTCTTGGGGGTACCCCAGCGAACCTGGGACAGCAGCATGCCGGCCAGCATCAGGCCACAGCCCAACCAGGCACGCAGGCTTAACGTCTCGTCCAGCAGCATCACACCGCCGATCACTGCAAACACTGACTCCAGACTGAGAATGATCGCCGCATGTGCCGGATTGGCATCGCGCTGGCCGATCACCTGCAGGGTATAGGCCACCCCGACGCTGACCAGACCGGCATACAGCAGCGGCTTCCACGCCATCACTGCGCCCGCCAACGTGGGCGTCTCCAGCGCAGCGCCCACCACCAGGCTGAGCAGGCCACAGACCACAAACTGTGAGGCCGCCAACTGGATTGGTGCGCAGCGGCTGCTGAAATGGTCGATCACCAGAATATGGATCGCCCAGAACAGGGCGCCACAGAACTGCAGCCCATCGCCATAGGACATGCTGAAGTCATCGTTAATACTGAGCAAATAGAGGCCGATCACCGCCAGTACCGCACCGATCCAGGTGGTGATCCCGGTGGTGTGCTTGAGCAGCAAGCCAAAAATCGGCACCAGGATCAGGTACAGACCCGTGATAAAACCTGCCTTGGCCGCCGTGGTGTGCTGCAAGCCCACCTGCTGGAAGGTGGCAGCGATAAACAGGATCCCGCCGGCCAGCAGCCCACCGCGCAGCAGCGTCGCTCGATCGGTGGACGCCTGTTGCGCTTGCCCGGCGCGCTGACGTCGGGCAATCCAGATCAACGGCAGTAGCGACAGGCTACCGAGCAGAAAACGCAACCCATTGAAGGTAAAGGGGGGCAAATAGTCCATCCCCAACCGCTGGGCGACAAAACCAAAGCCCCAGATCGCGGCCGCGGCGAGCAACATCAGATTGGCGTACATAAAACAGCGAAATCCATCACAGAAAAGCGGAAACCGCAGTATAGCCGAATTATTCACCAACCGGCACTGCCCGCTGGCCCCCATCCCGGCAATCCGGTATAACCGCCGCCAAACCCCTTTATGGAGCGAGCGGATGCCAAACCGTCAGTGGGATATCTTCTGTACCGTGGTCGACAACTATGGCGACATCGGTGTCACCTGGCGTCTGGCCAGACAGTTGGTGGCCGAGCACCAGCAAACGGTACGGTTGTGGGTCGATGATCTGGCCGCCTTTGCCCGGCTGTGTCCGGCACTGCAGATTGGCGCGGACCAGCAGTGGCAGCAAGGGGTGGAGATTCGTCACTGGAGCGCTGACTTCGATGACGCCTGGCAGCCCGGCGACCTGGTGATCGAGGCGTTTGCCTGTACCCTGCCCCACTGCGCGATTCAGGCCATGCGCGCCCGCCGCCCGGCGCCGTTGTGGCTGAACCTGGAATACCTGAGTGCTGAGCCCTGGATTGATGACTGTCATGGCTTGCCATCCCAGGAACAGGGGCTACGCAAATTCTTCTTTTTTCCCGGTTTCACCACACGCAGTGGTGGCCTGATTTGCGAGCAATCACTGACCGCCGAACGCCAGGCCTGGCAGGCCAATCCCGAGCAGCGTAATGCCTGGCTGGCCAACCTCGGGCTACCGGCCCCGGCTGCGCGGGCACGGATCATCAGCCTGTTTACCTATGAGAGCGCCGCCCTGCCTGCCCTGCTGGAGACCTGGCAGCAGGGGCCGGATCCGGTGCTGTGCCTGATCCCGCACGGACGCAGTTTGCAGGCACTGACCAACTGGCCAGCCCTGCAACACGGCCAGCCCGGCGACCACTGGCAAGCCGGCGCCCTGCAGGTGATGATCCTGCCGATGACCGATCAGCCGGGTTATGATCGGCTGCTCTGGAGCTGCGATCTTAACCTGGTGCGCGGCGAAGACTCCTTCCTGCGCGCCCAATGGGCCGCTAAGCCGTTCCTGTGGCACATTTATCCGCAAGAAGCGGGCGCACATCTGGAAAAACTGCAGGCTTTTCTTGATCGCTACTGTGCGGATTTGCCGCCCGCGCTGGCCGCTAATCTCCAGCGTCTGAACCTGGCACTGAACCAGGACGATGGCGTCGCTGCGGTGGCGGCCTGGCAAGCGCTGCAGGCAGATTGGCCGCTTTGGCAACAACACGCACAGAATTGGCCACAACAGGTGCTTGCTGGAGGAGATTTAGCCAGTCGACTGGTGCAATTTGGCGAAAAATGGCTAAAATAGCGCGTTTTTTACCAAATCACTGTTTTGAACAGGAATCGATCCAATGAAAACCGCACAGGAAATCCGCGCTGGCAACGTCATCATGTTCGGCAACGACCCGATGGTCGTGCTGAAGACCGAATTCAACAAATCCGGTCGTAACGCTGCCGTAGTGAAAATGAAGCTGAAGAACCTGCTGTCTGGCGCCGGTACCGAAACGGTATTCAAGGCCGATGACAAGCTGGACACCGTACAGCTGGAACGCAAGGAGTGCACCTACTCCTACTTCGCTGACCCGATGTATGTGTTCATGGACACCGAGTACAACCAGTACGACGTGGAAAAGGAAAATCTGGGTGACGTGCTGAGCTACCTGGTAGACGGCATGGAAGACATCTGCGAAGTGACCTTCTACAACGGTAAGGCCATCTCCGTCGAACTGCCGATCACCATCGTGCGTGAAGTCGAATACACCGAACCGGCTGTCCGTGGCGACACCTCCGGCAAGGTCACCAAGCCGGCCAAGCTGGTAGGTACCGATTGCACCATCTCCGTGGCTGACTTCGTCAAGATCGGCGACAAGATCGAAATCGACACCCGTACCGGTGAATTCAAGCGTCGCGTCTAGTCGGCCCTTGTGTTCGCAGAAAAGGAGCCCTGGCGGCTCCTTTTTCTTTATCTATGTTTTCTTTATCTATCGCTTTCATTTATTCCGGCCATCGCTGAACACCTCGCGACAGATGGTTTTTCTTTGACTGACAAACCAGTATCGTTGGGCGCTCACCATCAGTGCCTTCAGTACGGAGATCTTTATGGCGCATCTTCATCTCTTGGTTGGCTCCACCCTGGGTGCCGCCGAATATGTGGCCGACCACCTGGCCGAACGCCTGCAGGCGGCGGGACACCAGACCACGCTGCACAACCCGGCCGATCTGGCCACGCTCAACCCGGCGGCCGGCGATATCCTGCTGGTGGTCACCGCCACCCATGGCGCCGGGGATATTCCGGATAACCTCAAGCCGTTTGCCGCCAGCCTGGCGCAGCAGCCGGACTTCTCGGCCTGCTACTTGGCCGTAGTCGGGCTGGGTGACAGCAACTACGACACCTTCTGTGCGGCCGGACAGCAGATGGAGCAGTTGTTGCTGGCCTGTGGCGCTCGTCCGCTGGGCACACGTCTGGATATCGATGTCACCCAACATGCCATTCCGGAAGATGCCGCCGATCTCTGGCTGAGTGACTGGCTGCCGCAACTGGCCGCGATCAACTGATCTTGTCCACAACCCGGCCGGATCCGCCGATAACGAGGCGTGAGCCGGGTTGTCCACACGCCACCCACACGCAGGTGGCCCGATCACCGAAGTTGCCCACATGAAACGATCTAACCGCGATCCGTTGTGCATAACTAATAGAATAACCGCTGATGATCCTTTAGTTATCCATTGGATGACCGAAGAGCACGATTTGGCCTGTGCATAACAACGACAGTTATCCGCCGCTTGCCGGCGACCGGATCCAAGGATGATCACAATAAATGATCTCACTTAGCCTGTTGATCCGCTTGATCAATTCCCCCTTACCCACAGGATCGGCGGATCCTAATAGCAGATCCAACAAAAGATCGATCAAAGATCCAAGAGATCTTAATGAACGCAGATCCCCCCGTTGATCAGCCTGCAGGATCCTGTTTTCCTGACTGCCTTCTACGGCTAAAATGATCCGCCTTTTTACGGATGATCCCGAATCCGTCACGATCCACCCGAGGAAGATCCTATGCAATACCATGAACAATTTGACGTGATCGTTGTTGGCGGTGGTCATGCCGGCACCGAAGCCGCCACGGCGGCCGCACGCATGGGGATGAAAACCATGCTGCTGACACACAACATCGAAACCCTCGGGCACATGTCCTGTAATCCGGCGATCGGCGGGATCGGCAAAGGTCACCTGGTCAAGGAGGTCGACGCATTGGGCGGGATCATGGCTCGCGCGATAGATCATGCCGGGATCCAGTTCCGTACCCTGAACGCCTCGAAAGGCCCGGCCGTGCGTGCCACCCGTGCGCAGGCGGATCGACAGCTCTACAAACAGGTGATCCGCCACTGGCTGGAGAACTATCCCAACCTGACGCTGTTCCAACAGGCGTGTGACGATCTGATCCTCGATGGCGATCGGGTGTGCGGCGTGGTGACCCAGGCCGGGATCCGCATCCAGTCGAAAACGGTGGTGTTGACCGCCGGCACCTTCCTCAACGGGCTGATCCATATTGGCATGGAGCACTACCGTGGCGGTCGCGCAGGGGATCCCGCATCGATCAGCCTGGCGGACCGCTTACGCGAACTGCCATTACGGGTGGGACGCCTCAAGACCGGTACCCCGCCACGCATTGATGCCCGATCCGTGAATCTGGCGGTGCTCGGCCAGCAGCCGGGTGACACCCCGGTGCCGGTGTTCTCGTTCCTTGGCCATGCGTCGCAGCATCCGCAGCAGATTGCCTGTTACATCACCCATACCAATGCGCGCACCCACGACATCATCCGCGCCAATCTGCATCGCAGCCCGATGTATGCCGGGGTGATCGAGGGGATTGGCCCGCGCTACTGCCCGTCGATCGAGGACAAGGTGATGCGTTTTGCCGATCGCGACGCACACCAGATCTTTATCGAGCCGGAGAGCTTGAGTAACAACGAACTCTATCCGAATGGTGTCTCCACCAGCCTGCCGTTCGATGTCCAGGTACAGATCATCCGTTCCATGCACGGTTTCGAGCAGGCGCATATTGTGCGTCCAGGCTATGCCATCGAATACGACTACTTTGATCCGCGTGACCTGCAACCGAACATGGAAAATCGTCATCTGCAAAATTTGTTCTTTGCCGGTCAGATCAACGGCACCACCGGCTACGAAGAGGCTGCTGCCCAGGGCTTGTTGGCCGGGATCAACGCCGCGCTGCGTGCGCAGGACAAGGATCCATGGGCGCCGCGCCGGGATCAGGCCTATATCGGCGTGATGATGGACGATCTCTCCACCCTGGGCACCCGCGAGCCATACCGCATGTTCACCAGCCGTGCTGAATATCGTCTGCTACTGCGTGAGGACAACGCCGACCTGCGCCTGACGGCCATCGGTCGCGAGCTGGGGCTGGTCGATGACGTGCGTTGGGCCGCGTTTAATGACAAGCAGGAGCAGGTGGCGCGCGAACTGCAGCGTCTGCAGAGCACCTGGGTCAGCCCGTTGTCGCCGTCTGCTGCGGGCATCAACACCCAGTTGGCAACGCCGATTGCCCGCGAACACAGTCTGGAAGAGCTGATCCGTCGGCCCGAGGTGACCTACGATGGGCTGATGAGCGTTGAAGGCCTCGGCCCGCGACTGGAGAATGACCAGGCGGCCGAGCAGGTCGAGATCCAGATCAAGTATGCCGGCTATATCGCCCGTCAGCAGGAGGAGATTGACCGCCAGCAACGGCATGAAGAGACCCTGTTGCCCGCCGATCTGGACTACAGCGATGTGGTCGGTCTGTCCAACGAGGTGCGTATCAAGCTGACTGACGCCCGTCCGGCCACCCTGGGCCAGGCCTCGCGCATCTCCGGCATCACCCCGGCAGCGATCTCGATCCTGCTGGTTTACCTGAAAAAACGCGGCCTGATCCGCAAGAGTGCCTGATGATGACCCTGGAATCCCGTTTTGATGCGCTGCTGGCGCAGACAACCCTGACGATTACTCCAACACAGCAGCGCCAATTGCTCGGTCTGGTCGAGTTGCTGGACAAGTGGAACAAGGCTTACAATCTGACCTCAGTCCGCGATCCGCAAGAGATGCTGGTGCGGCATATTTTCGACAGTCTGGCGGTGGCCCCCTGGCTGGAGGGTGAGCGTTTTATCGATGTCGGCACCGGACCGGGCCTGCCCGGTCTGCCGTTGGCCATCCTCTTCCCGTCGCGTGAGTTCGTGTTGCTGGACAGTCTGGGCAAGCGTATCCGTTTTATCCGCCAGGTGGTGCTGGAGTTGGGGCTGACCAATGTCACCCCGGTGCAATCGCGGGTGGAGGCCTATCAGCCAGAACAGGGATTTGATGGCGTGCTCAGCCGCGCTTTTGCCTCGTTGGCCGATATGTTGCATTGGTGTCATCATTTGCCGGCCGCGACCGGCTGTTTCCTGGCGCTCAAAGGTCAGTATCCGCATGAGGAGCTGGCCAGCCTGCCGGCGGGCTTTGTTCTGCAATCGGTGCATCCGCTGCAGGTGCCCGAGCTGGATGGCGAGCGCCATCTGGTCATCGTAAAAAAACAATCTTGAGTGTAGGGGTACGGGTGTGGGAAAGATTATCGCCATAGCAAACCAGAAAGGCGGGGTGGGCAAAACCACAACCTGCGTCAATCTGGCCGCCTCGATGGCCGCCACGCGGCGTCGCGTACTGGTGATTGATCTGGATCCGCAGGGCAATGCCACCATGGCCAGTGGCGTCGACAAGTATGACGCTGAACGCACCGCCTACGAGCTGCTGGTCGATGATATGCCGGCGCGCGATGTCATCATCACCGAGACCGCGGGTGGTTATCACCTGATCGCGGCCAATGCTGATGTCACCGCCGCCGAGATCCGCCTGCTGGAGTTCTTTGCGCGGGAAATTCGCCTGCGCAACGCACTGGCCCCGGTGCGCGACGAGTATGACTACATCTTCATCGACTGCCCGCCGTCGCTTAATCTGTTGACGGTCAATGCCATGTCGGCGGCCGATTCGGTGATCGTGCCGATGCAGTGCGAATATTTTGCGCTCGAGGGGCTGACCGCGCTGGTGGATACCATCAGCAAGCTGGTCGCGGTGGTCAATCCGAACCTGAAAATCGAAGGGCTGTTGCGCACGATGTTCGATCACCGCAACCGTCTGTCCAATGATGTGTCCGATCAGCTCAAACAGCACTTTGGTGACAAGGTGTACCGGACCGTGATCCCGCGGAACGTCCGTCTGGCGGAGGCACCAAGTTTTGGTACCCCGGCGATGTACTATGACAAAACCTCGGTTGGTGCTAAAGCCTATCTGGCACTGGCCGGCGAGATCCTGCGTCGAGAGGAGCAGGCCAGCCATGCCGTCTGAGTCGGGAGCAGCTATGACACCTAAGAAACGCGGTCTGGGTAAAGGGCTGGAAGCCTTGCTCGGTACCAGTACCGCCGCGCGGCAGAAACAGATCCTGGCCGACATGCAGAGCGAGACGGCGACCGATCCTGCGGCTGCGCCACAGGGCGAACTGCGTCGTCTGGTGCTGGACTGCCTGCAACCGGGACGCTATCAACCGCGTAAGGACATGGCCGACCATGCGCTGGAGGAGCTGGCCAGCTCGATTCGCATGCAGGGGGTCATTCAGCCGATCGTGGTGCGCGCGGTGGCCGAGGGGCGGTTTGAGATCATCGCCGGTGAGCGCCGTTGGCGTGCCAGCCGGCTGGCCGGTCTGACCGAGGTGCCTTGCCTGGTGCGTGACGTGCCGGACGAGGCGGCGGTAGCCATCGCACTGATTGAGAATATTCAGCGTGAAGATCTCAACGCAATCGAAGAGGCGGTCGCTTTACAACGCCTGATGACCGAGTTTGGTTTGACCCATCAGCAAGTCGCCGATGCGGTTGGCAAGTCGCGCAGCGCAGTCTCCAACCTGTTGCGTTTGAACCAGCTGAATGAGGACGTCAAACGGCTGGTCGAGCACGGCGATCTGGAGATGGGCCATGCGCGGGCGTTGCTGGCGCTCGACGGCGAGGCACAGAGTCAGTTGGCGCAGCAGGTCGCGGAGCAGGGATTGACGGTGCGCGACACCGAACGCGCGGTGCAACGTCAGCTACATCCCAAGCCACAACCGACGCCAGCACCGGTTCAGCCGGCGATGACGCAGTGGCAACAGACCCTGTCGCAGCAGATGGGGCTGGAGACCCGTTTCTTGCCGTCCGGCAAGCGCGGACGTCTGGTGATTAGCTGGCAGGATGAGGCAGAATTGGCGCAACTGTTGCAACATTTCGGCCTAACCGAACAAATTATCGAATAAATGAGCCGGGCAATGCCCGGCTTCTTGATGCAGTTCACAATTCGCTGGTTTTTAGCACAGGCTTCGGCTAAGGTGGACTGTCATAAAAAAGCGTTATCAGACAGTTAGTTACATTTGTTTTACATCTTTTCATTGTAAAACGTATGCTGTGAAAATGTTTTTTTTATGTTATTAAATGGCGCCTGTCCTGACAGACGCCTATAAATCGGAGAAAGCTGATGACAAGCGGTTCAACGATGAGTGTGCGAACGCTGGCGTGGACTGTCCTGGCTATTCAGCTTGGTCTGATCGTTGTCATGGGGTTGGTCTGGTGGTTGCTGGCCTCGCCCTTTGCAGCGTATTCCGCCCTTATCGGGGGTGGGATTTACTGGGTGCCCCAACTTCTGTACAGCCTGATCGGTAGCTCGCACCATGCGGACGACCTGAATGCTGGACTGGTGTTGTGGGATATCTACTGCGGCGCCGGCGCCAAACTGCTGGCCACTCTGGTGTTGTTCGGAGTGACCTTCCGGTTTCTCGAGGTACAGCATGTCCCCATGTTTGTCACCTACGGTCTGGCCCTGTGTTTGCAGTGGGTTATATCGTTAACACTCAACAACCGTTACTAGGAAAACTCATGGCTGCAACCGGAGAATTGCTGACGCCCCAGGGCTATATCCAGCACCACCTCCATCATTGGCAGGTCGGCGCCGAATCTGGTTTCTGGGTCCTAAATGTCGACTCCATGATCTTTTCTGTCGGCCTTGGTCTCTTGTTCCTCTGGCTATTTAGCCGGGTGGCAAGTCGGGCCACAAGTGGTGTTCCGAGCAAGCTGCAGTGTTTTGTTGAGCTGGTGGTCGAGTTTGTGGACGATACCGTACACGGTATTTTCCACGGCAAGAGCAAGTTGATTGCGCCATTGGCGCTCACCATTTTCGTCTGGGTTTTCCTGATGAACCTGATGGACTTGCTGCCAATCGATTACCTGCCCCGACTCGCTCAGCTGATCGCCGGTGATCATGAACAGAAGCTGCGTATCGTTCCGTCAGCCGACGTCAATATCACCTTGTCCATGGCACTGGGTGTCTTCTTCCTGATCTTCTTCTACAGCATCAAGATGAAGGGTGTGTCCGGCTTCCTCAAGGAGCTGACCCTGACCCCGTTCAACCATTGGGCATTCATCCCGATCAACTTCATTTTGGAAACGGTTACCCTGCTGGCCAAGCCGGTCTCGCTGGGGCTGCGACTGTTCGGCAACATGTATGCTGGTGAGATGATCTTCATCCTCATCGCCGCCATGCTGCCGTGGTGGTCTCAATGGCTACTCAATGTGCCATGGGCCATTTTCCATATTCTGGTGATCACCCTGCAGGCGTTCATTTTCATGGTATTGACGATCGTGTATCTGTCGATGGCCTATGAAGAACACTGATTCATTGCTGACATTTAATCTTATTTCTTGAAACTTGGAGATAAATCATGGAGATGCTGTTTATTGCTGCTGGTCTGATGATGGGTTTGGCTGCTATCGGTGCCGCGATCGGTATCGGTGTGCTTGGTGGTAAGTTCCTGGAAGGCGCCGCACGCCAGCCGGATCTGCTGCCGCTGCTGCGTACCCAGTTCTTCATCGTAATGGGTCTGGTAGACGCCATCCCGATGATCGCTGTAGGTCTGGGCATGTACGTGATGTTCGCGGTCGCCAAGTAAGCGCCGGTCATCCGTCAACACGTTATCCATCTTCCTAGAGGAGTTATGTCGTGGATATCAATATGACCCTCCTCGGCCAGACGTTGGCATTCATCCTGTTTGTCTGGTTCTGCATGAAGTTTGTGTGGCCGCCGTTGATGGCCGCCATTGAGAAGCGTCAGAAAGAAATTGCTGACGGTCTCTCTTCTGCAGAGCGAGCAAAGAAAGATCTGGACCTGGCGCAAACCAAGGCCATGGAGCAGATCAAGGACGCCAAGCAACAGGCTGCAGAGATTATTGAGCAGGCGAACAAGCGCCGTGCCCAAATCATTGACGAGGCCAATCAGGACGCCATGAGCGAGCGTGAGAAGATTCTCAAGCAAGCCCAGGCCGAGATTGAAGCCGAGCGCAACCGCGCCAGAGAAGATCTGCGCAAGCATGTGGCCCTGCTGGCCGTTGCTGGTGCCGAGAAGATTCTGGAGCGTCAAATCGACAAGGCCGCCAACAGCGAACTGGTCGATAAACTGGTTGCAGAACTGTAAGGGGAATCGGGGCTATGTCGGAAATGACTACCATTGCTCGCCCCTACGCCAAAGCGGCGTTCGATTTTGCTGTTGAGCACCAGGCGCTGGAGTCCTGGCTGGGCATGTTGACGTTTGCCACCGAAGTGGCCAAGAACGACACCATGCAGAGTCTGTTCCAGGGCTCAGTGGCCGCAGCGGAGCTGGGCGATCTGTTCGTCCGGGTCTGCGGTGAGCAGCTCGATAGCAATGGCCAGAACCTGATCCGGGTGATGGCCGAAAACGGACGCCTGAGTGCCCTGCCCGCGGTATTGGCAGAATTTGTCACCCTGAAGTCGGAGCTGGACAAGCAGCTGGACGCCGAG
>JAYROM010000091.1:0-4567 GCA_041911695.1 Aeromonadaceae bacterium | reverse complement strand
GAGCTTGTAGGCGGTGAGCAAATCCTTGAGCAGCTGCTTCATCGGTACCTTGCCACCGTCAAAACGGGCCGGATCATAGTTGGTGTTGGCTGAAATCGACTGGTCGACAAACTTCTGGATCACCGCCACCAGTTGCAGATAACCCTCGTTGGACGGCTGGCTCCACAGCAGCTCATAGGCATGCTGCAGCTGGTCGTAGTCTGGAACGACCTGACGCAGGATGCCATCCTTGGAGGCCTTGACGCTGATCAGGCCGCGCGGTGGCTCGATGCCGTTGGTGGCATTGGCGATCTGGCTGGAGGTCTCCGACGGCATCAGCGCAGTCAGGGTGCTGTTACGCAGCCCATGCTGGCGGATCTCGGCGCGCAGCCCTTCCCAGTCCAGTTGCAGCGGCTCGGCGCAGACTTCGTCCAGATCGCGCTTGTAGGTGTCGATCGGCAGGATGCCCTGCGCATACTTGGTCTCGGCAAACTTCGGGCAAGCGCCCAGCTCGCGGGCCAGCTTGGACGAGGCCTTGAGCAGGTAGTACTGGATCGCCTCGAAGGTGCGGTGGGTCAAGCCGAGCGCAGAGCCGTCGGAATAGCGCACGCCGTTTTTCGCCAGATAGTAGGCGTAGTTGATGACGCCAATGCCCAGCGGACGACGCCACATGGCGCCATTCTTGCCAGCCGGTACCGGATAGTCCTGGTAGTCGAGCAGGGCATCCAGCGCACGCACAGCGAGATCAGCCAGCGGCTCCAGCTCGTCCAGCGAGTTCAGCGCACCGAGGTTGAAGGCGGACAGGGTGCACAGCGCGATTTCGCCACTGTCGTCACGCACATCCTCCAACGGCTTGGTCGGCAGGGCGATCTCCATGCACAGGTTGCTCTGGCGGATCGGTGCCTGCGCTTCGATGAACGGGCCATGGGTGTTGCAGTGGTCAACGTTCTGGATATAGATACGGCCGGTGCCGGCGCGCTCCTGCATCAGCAGCGAGAACAGATCCAGTGCCTTGATCTGCTTCTTGCGGATCGACGGATCGGCTTCGTATTGCAGATACAGACGCTCAAACTCGGCCTGATCGGCAAAGAAGGCATCATACAGACCGGGGGCGGACGATGGGCTGAACAGGGTGATGTTGCCCCCTTGGATCAGGCGCTGATACATCAGCTTGTTGAGCTGCACGCCGTAGTCCATATGACGGACACGGTTGTCCTCGACCCCACGGTTGTTCTTCAGCACCAGCAGCGATTCGACCTCCAGATGCCACAACGGGTAGAACACGGTGGCGGCACCACCACGCACACCGCCCTGCGAGCAGCACTTCACCGCCGTCTGGAAATACTTGTAGAACGGGATACAGCCGGTGTGGAAGGCTTCGCCGCCACGGATCTCCGAGCCCAGGGCGCGGATACGACCAGCGTTGATGCCGATACCGGCACGCTGCGACACATAACGCACCACGGCCGAGGCGGTGGCATTGATGGAGTCCAGGCTGTCGTCGCACTCGATCAGCACGCAGGAGCAGAACTGGCGGGTCGGGGTACGTACACCCGACATGATCGGCGTCGGCAGCGAGATCTTGAAGGTCGAGCAGGCGTCATAGAAGCGCTTGACGTAATCAAGACGGGTCTCTTTCGGGTAGCGCGAGAACAGACAGGCAGCGACCAGGATATACAGGAACTGCGGGCTCTCGAAGATCTCGCCAGTGACGCGGTTCTGCACCAGATACTTGCCTTCGAGCTGCTTGACTGCGGCATAGGCGAACAGCATGTCGCGCTCATGGTGCAGGTAGCTGTCCAGTTCATTAAATTCGGCTTCGCTGTAGTCAGCAAGCAGATGGGCATCGTAACGACCATCGGCCACCAGACGTTGCACATGGGCAAACAGGGTTGGCGGGGTGAACTCGCCATAGGCCTTCTTGCGCAGATGGAACATCGCCAGACGGGCGGCCAGATACTGGTAATCCGGCGCATCGGTGCTAATCAGATCAGCGGCGGCGCGGATCAGCGTCTCGTGAATATCGGCGGTCTTGATGCCGGAGTAGAACTGCAGATGGGCACGCAACTCGACTTGCGACACGGAGACATTCTGTAGCCCTTCTGCGGCCCAGGTCACCACGCGGTGGATTTTGTCCAGATCCAGCGGCTCGGTGCTGCCGTCCCGTTTGGTCACTAGCAAGTTGGCGTTCATTCCCATCCTCTTCTTCTGTTGTCTGTCGCTTGGGGTATCGGGGCGCTGAAAACACAACATATAGTGGTGTCAGCGCAATGCGACACAAAATAGCCTTGTTGCCGGGTGGTAATCAAGAGGTGAAAAACGGGGAACAACTGTGGATAGATCTTTACAGACCGCGTCATGCCTAGGCTGACGCGGCGATTTTAAAGATGGATTTTTTTTTCATGTTTGAGCGAGTGCACAAACCGTGTGCACAAACCGCACGCGGAGTTAATTGGCACCCACTATGGATGCACCACCTGAAAGCGCGTGCGCAGCTTACGGGTGAGCAGCAGGTAGGCCGGGCACCAGAGGGCGATCAGCAGGTTGCCGACGCGCGGCAGGGTCAGCGCGTCGGTCTCTCCCCACCACTGGTAGGTCAGCCAGCCTAGCTGGCCCAGTGCAGAGATCAGCAGCAACCAGTAACCGGCACGCCACAGCGCGTGATATAGCCGATGGCCGGCTCGGTGCCGGTAGGGGGCTGCCAGCGTACACAACAGGGCGGGCAGCGCGAGCAGCAGCGCTTCATACAACTGATCCGGGTCGGGATAGAACAGCGCCAGCAGATCGGCACTTTGTGCGCGACTGGCCAGCGCCATCACCAGCAGGATCACGCTACGGCACAGCAGCCACATACACAGATGTAGCGGCAGGGGCAGCGGGCTATACCCCTCCAGATCGAGCGGGAGGGGGGCTTTATGCCGCGACATGTTTGCTTGATCTCCTGAAGCCACTACAGCGCACGGGTATTGCGTGCCATGTCAGTCAGTAAGTCCTGCACCCGCTGCAGGCGGGTCTTGGCATCGGCGGTCGGCATTTGCAGGCGCAGACGGGTCGGGCCATCCAGGCGATAGACGCGCGGCTGGCTCTGCAACAGGCCGACCAGCCAGGCGGGATTAACCTGGGTCTGCTCGGCAAAGTCGATATAGCCACCCTGTGGGCCCAGATCGATACGCTTGACGCCCAGACGGGTCGCCTGCTGACGGAAACTGGCCAGTTGCAACAGATTCTGGGTCGGGGGCGGCAGCAGCCCGAAGCGATCAATCAGCTCGATGCGCAGGTCATCCAACTCGTCCTGGGTACTGGTACTGGCGATGCGCTTGTAGATGGACAGGCGCATGTTCACATCCGGCAGATAGTCATCCGGCAGCAAGGCCGGCAGACGCAACTCGATATCGGTATGCTCGCCGAGCAGCTGATCTGCTGACGGGTTACGCCCTTCGCGCAAGGCTTTTACCGCCTGCTCGAGCATCTCCATATACAGGGTAAAGCCGACGCTTTCGATTTGGCCGCTCTGCTCTTCACCGAGTAGCTCGCCGGCACCGCGGATCTCCAGATCGTGGGTAGCGAGGACGAAGCCCGCACCCAGATCTTCCAGCGATTCGATCGCCTCCAGACGCTTGATCGCATCCTTGGTCATCTGTTTCGGGTGCGGGGTGAGCAGGTAGGCGTAGGCCTGATGGTGCGAGCGGCCGACGCGGCCTCGCAACTGATGCAACTGGGCGAGTCCGAGGTGGTCGGCGCGCTCCATGATGATGGTGTTGGCGCTCGGCACGTCGATACCGGTTTCGATGATGGTGGTACACACCAGCAGGTTGTGGCGCTGGTGGTAGAAGTCACTCATCACCTTTTCCAGCTCGCGCTCGCGCATCTGGCCGTGGGCGACGCTGATGCGTGCCTCCGGCAGCAGTTCGCTCAGGGTAGCGGCACACTTGTCGATCGACTCGACATTGTTGTGCAGGTAGTAGATCTGGCCACCACGCTTGAGTTCACGCAGTATCGCCTCGCGCACCACCGCCTTGTCGTATTCGCGGACAAAGGTCTTGATCGCCAGTCGCTTGGCTGGCGGGGTGGCGATGATCGACAGATCACGGATACCCGACATCGCCATATTCAGCGTGCGCGGGATCGGGGTGGCGGTCAGGGTCAGGATATCGACATCGGCACGCAGTGCCTTGATGCGCTCCTTCTGGCGCACACCGAAGCGGTGCTCCTCATCAACCACCAACAGACCGAGATCCTTGAAGCGCACCTCTTCGGCCAGCAACTTGTGGGTGCCGATGATGATATCGATCTTGCCATCGGCCAGCTGTTGCAGCGCCTGGGTCTGCTCTTTGGCGCTGCGAAAACGGCTCATCACCTCGATATTGACCGGCCAGTTGGCGAAACGATCACGGAAGTTCTCGTAGTGTTGCTGAGCGAGCAGGGTGGTCGGCACCAACACCGCCACCTGGCGGCCACCATGGACGGCGACAAACGCGGCGCGCATCGCCACCTCGGTCTTGCCGAAGCCGACATCGCCACACACCAGCCGGTCCATCGCCTTGGCCTGGCACATATCCCCGAGGACAGCGTTGATCGCATTGAGCTG
>JAYROM010000090.1:0-3016 GCA_041911695.1 Aeromonadaceae bacterium | reverse complement strand
TTTATCTCGGTGCTGATCGGGATTTTGCAGTATGTGCGTCTGTTGCCGCTGATCATCCGTGGCATCGGTACCCTGCTGTCGTATATCAATGGCATGGGTAAGCTGGAGTCGTTCAACGCGGTCAGCTCAATGATCGTCGGCCAGTCGGAAAACTTTATTGCCATCAAGAACATCCTGCCGCATCTGAATGAACGTCAGATGTACACCCTGGCGGCAACCGCGATGTCCACGGTGTCGATGTCGATTGTCGGCTCCTATATGCAGATGATTGAGCCGCGCTATGTGGTGGCGGCCCTGGTGCTGAACATGTTCAGTACCTTTATCGTGCTGAATCTGATCAACCCCTACCTGCCAGACAACTCGGTCACCAGCAAGGGCGATGCACAGGATGCCGGCCAGCTGGCCGCAGGGGATGCCCACCACACCCCGTGCCGACAGAACTTCTTCGAAATGCTGGCCGAGTACATCCTCGCCGGCTTCACCGTGGCGGTGATTGTCGCCGCCATGCTGATCGGCTTTATCGGCCTGATCGCCCTGGTCAATGCGCTGTTCGATGCCGCCTTCGGGATCAACTTCCAGACGCTGATGGGCTACCTGTTCTATCCGGTGGCGCGCCTGCTCGGTATTCCGGGCGGCGAAGCGATGCAGGTCGGCAGCATCATGGCCACCAAGCTGGTGACCAACGAGTTTGTGGCGATGATGGATCTGCGCAAGATCAGCGCCGGTCTGTCGCCGCGCACCCTGGGCATGCTCTCCGTGTTCCTGGTTTCGTTCGCCAACTTCAGCTCGATTGGCATCATCGCCGGTGCGGTCAAGGCGCTGAACACTGAGAAGGGCAACATGGTGTCGCGTTTCGGTCTCAAGCTGGTGTATGGCTCGACCCTGGTCAGCCTGCTCTCCGCAGTGATTGTCGGCGTCATGCTCTGATCCCGAAACCGTTTCGTGCTCCTTCCATACAGCGGTGCCTTCGGGTGCCGCTGTTTTTTTGCTTTGCCGCCGACTGCGCCATAATGCCGGTTAGGGCCGTGATGCGGCTGTCTGGCGGGAGCCCCCATGCTGATTGATACCCATGTCCATCTGGATTTGGCCGAATACCAGGCGGATTTGCCGGCCGTGCTGGCGCGCAGCCGTGCCGCTGGCGTTGGTGGCTGGATTGTGCCGGCGGTGACCGCTGCCGCCTGTGCCGAGCTGCCGGCGCTGGCTGCTGCGCATCCCGGGCTGCACTATGCCTTCGGCCTGCATCCTTGGTTTCTGACTGATGACTTGTCCACAGATGTGGCGCAACTGCGCCAGGCGCTGCTGGCAGCGCCGACGGGGTTGGTGGCCATCGGCGAGTGTGGATTGGATGCCAAGGTCGATATCCCTGCTGCGCGTCAGGAGGTGGCGCTGGTGGCGCAGATCCAGTTGGCCTGCGAGCACCAGTTGCCGTTGATCCTGCACAGTCGCGGTACCCATGAGGCGTTGCTTGGTCTGTTGGGGCGCTATCGGCCGCCCGCTGGTGGCGTGTTGCATGCTTTTTCCGGCTCGCGCCAGCAGGGCGAGGCGTTTATCCGCTTGGGGTTCGCACTCGGGGTCGGCGGCACCATTACCTACCCGCGCGCCGAGAAGACCCGCAAGGCGGTGGCGCAGTTACCGGTGGAATGGCTGGTGCTGGAGACCGATGGCCCGACCATGCCGCTCGCCGGTTATCAGGGGCAGCGCAACGAACCGGCGCAGGTCGCCGCGGTGCTGGCCGAACTGGCCGAATTGCGCCAGTGTGCCATGGAGACCCTGGCGTCCGGATTGCTGGCGACCACGCAGCGGATTTTCCCCCGGTTCCTACTTTGACGCGCGGCCCCTTTATCGCATCGCCAGTTAGCCTGAACCTCGCTGACGTTACCTTGGTGTCAGACCGATTTGTGCTTAGCGTTGGCGAGCCGGGCGGCTATAATGGCAGGGTCAGTCGGACAATCCCGGGCGTCATAAGAAGCAGGGTGGTGATGGCGCATGGCACAAAAGCGTTTGCTGTCGCAGCATCCCGTGGCATGAGTCGTTATCCTGTCTGTCGAAACCGCGCAGACCGGTGCAACCGGAAGGCAGAAACGCCACAGCTTAGGCTGTGGCGTTGGTGTTTTCAGGGGTTGAAAACCGTTTGCGCAAAGGTATTTCCGGGTAATTGAGGTGTGGAATGAACGAAGTCGTGTTGTCGGTGTTGGCAGGTGGAGCGGTCGGTTTGCTGTTTGCAGCCATGAAGTTGCCGATTCCCGCGCCGCCTGTGCTGTCCGGTGTCATGGGGATTGTCGGGGTCTACCTCGGCGCCATGGCCTGGGGCTGGGTCAGCCGCCTGTTCTGACTGATGGCGGGCGCACAGGAGGTGTGCCCGTGGCAGTGTCGGTCGTGCCAGTAAGGCAGACGACCGGTACAACGGACTAGATCCGCGTGATCGCCCGGGCTCCCGGAACCCCCGCCGGCGATTGAAGTGACATGGCCTGACGCCATGTCCGATGAAGCCACTACTGGAGCAAACAATGAGCGATATCCGTGCCGCTGCGCAACGCGCACTCACCCTGATGGATTTGACCACCCTCAATGATGACGATACCGATGCCCGCGTCGTCGCGCTGTGCCACCAGGCCAAGAGCCCGGCGGGCCTGACTGCCGCCATCTGTATCTACCCGCGTTTTATCCCGCTGGCGCGCAAGACCCTGCGCGAGATCGGCGCCGCTGACGTGCGCATCGCTACCGTCACCAACTTCCCGCACGGCAATGATGACATCGAGATTGCCGTGGCCGAAACCCGTGCCGCTGTCGCCTATGGCGCCGATGAGGTGGATGTGGTGTTCCCGTACCGTGCGCTGATGGCCGGTAACGAAACCATCGGCAGTGAACTGGTGCGCCAGTGCAAGGCCGCCTGTGGCGACCGAGTGCTGCTCAAGGTGATCATCGAGACCGGTGAGCTGAAGAGCGAAGCATTGATCCGCCGTGCCTCCGAACTGGCCATTGCCGCCGGGGCTGACTTTATCAAGACCTCGACCGG
>JAYROM010000089.1:0-17941 GCA_041911695.1 Aeromonadaceae bacterium | reverse complement strand
TGGTGTGCGCTGGCATCACAACATCCGGAAATCAGTGAAACGCGAGGTATTGTGCTGGAAGCCGGTGCAACCCATATCCATCTGGACAAGATGCCATGATGCAACAATTTCATTTGCGATGGTGGCCAGCCTTGGTGGCCAGTGGCGTGCTGCTGCTGGTGTTGGTCAACAGCATGGGCTGCAATTACTCGATGTATGTGTCGCATCCCCCTTTACATTATTACGCGACCTGTGAGTGGGGGAAGGTTCGCATTATCGAAGCCAATATTCTCAATGGGGAAGAGTGGCAAGTCAGCGCTTTTCAGCTAACGATGTTTGATCAACTGCTTTATCTGATACAGGAGCGCAAACTGCTGCGCCCTTCGCGACAGTCTACCCAGAGCAATGCACCGGTGCAGGACGTCCAAGCAAGCAGGGGGATCATCAGCTTCGCTTGGCAGCCGCTGGATGATCAACATATCGCCTTGTTCCGGACGCGCCAGCACAGCGATTTGCGGGTGGCACGGGTCGATGGTCGCCTCAGTTTGTTGTCACCGTTGAGCCCGCCGCGCGCCGGCAATGATCGGGTCGAGGTATCAATGGATGATACTGAAAAAGAGATGCCCACTTACGGGCGATAATCGCCGCGTTCGCGTCGCCATCATGACGGCGGCATCCAACAAGATCCGCACCAACAAGAAGGCCATGCTGCCTGAGCGCATGGCCTTCTTCATTGTGACATCTGACGCCGGGGTTAGATGACGCGTACCACCAACCCCTTCAGATAGAAGCCTTCCGGGTAGGGGGTCGCAATCGGATGGTCTGCCGCCTGGCCCATGCGCTCCAGAATTTGCGCTTCGCGTCCAGCATCGAGCGCGGCATCAGCGACAATCTTCTGGAACAGGTCTGCCGTCATCAGACCGGAGCAGGAGAAGGTCAGCAAGATGCCGTCCGGATTCAACAACTGGCACGCCAGCAGATTGATGTCCTTGTAGCCACGGCAGGCGCCATTGAGTTGCGCCTTGTTTTCCGCAAACTTTGGCGGATCCAATACGATCATGTCGAACTTTTCACCGCGTTCGCGGTATTCACGCAGCAGTTTGAACACATCCTGCTTCTCGAACTGCGCACGGGAGAGATCGAGCTGATTGATCTCGGCATTGCGCCGTGCCGTGGACAGCGCAGCATCCGAGACATCGACATTGATCACTTCACGGGCATTGCCGTTGAGTGCGTAGACCCCAAAACCGCCGGTATAACAGAAGCAGTTGAGCACCCGACGCCCTGCAGCGTAGCGGCCGGCAATGGCGCGGTTATCACGTTGGTCGAGATAGAAACCGGTCTTGTGGCCAGCCTTGATATCGACCAGGATGCGCACGCCACCGTTCTCTTCAATCACCACTTCGTCGGGCGGCAGATCGCCATAGATCACGCCCTGCTGCTCGGCCAGCCCCTCTTTTTTACGCACGGCCACATCTGAACGCTCATACAGACTGCACTGCGGCAGCAGCTGTTGCAGGGCCTCGATCAGTTGCGCTCGGTGGTATTCCGCGCCAGCGGAGAGCAACTGACACACCAGATAATCGTTATAGCGATCGATGGTGATGCCAGGCAGTCCATCTGACTCGGCGGCGCACATGCGATATGCGGTCAACCCTTGACGGCTAATCAGTGCTTCACGCCCGGCCTGCGCCTGTTGCAGACGACGTAAAAAGAAGGCGGTATCGATGGTTTCATCACGATTAAAGCTCCACACGCGCGCACGGATCTGCGAGGCGGGCGACCAGGCAGCTTTGGCCACCCAGCGGCCGTCGTGGGTGAAGATATCCACCGGTTCGCCGGACTTGGGGGAGCCCTTTACCCGTTCGATCGCCTTGGAAAAGATCCAGGGGTGACGACGTAGCAGGGAACGTTCACGGTCTTTTTGCAGAAATACAGAAGCGGTCATGACGGGCGCTCATTGCGGAAATTGGGCCGACATTCTAATGAAGTGTGCCGCCTGATGCCATAGCGAACAAAAAACCAGCAACCAGTGGCTTCAAATGTGACATGGCGCATAAGGGATGAAAATTCATGTAAGCATCATTATTGTTGAGAGTACATGCACTTAGTATGACTGCGGTTTGAAATGGTCATGTCATGCTGGTGCATGATTGGGAGCATCATGACCAAGGCGGGTTGTCGATTGTCACAGGAAGTGCGGGTACAAATTCTGTTGATGTACGCAGAGGAGCGTTCATGAAGGCGTTTTTGTTGCGCCATCGCGGCAAGCTATTGCTGACGCTGGTAGTCGTTGTGGGATTGGGCATGGCCCTGAAGAACAAGCTGGCACCGCCACCGATTGAGTTTATGACGGTGCCGGTAGAGAAGGCTGATGTGCGGGAGACTGTGCTGGCTACCGGCTCGCTCGAAGGACGTAAACAGGTCAGTGTCGGGGCGCGGGTATCGGGTCAGTTGCGCCATCTGCTGGTGCAAGCCGGTGACAAGGTCAAGAAGGGCCAGTTACTGGCCGAGATCGATCCGCTGCTACAACAGAATGATCTGCGTAATGCAGAAGCGGCGCTGGACAGCGTCGAAGCGCAGAAAGTCGCCAAGCTGGCGTTGCAAAAACAGTATCAACTGGCTTTGAAACGGCAACAGGCCATGCGTCGTGATGATGCCTCGGCACAGGCAGATCTTGAGACCGCCCAGGCGTCGCTGGCGCAAACCAATGCCGAGCTTCGCCAACTGGATGCCCAAATACGCCAGGCGAAGATCACGGTAGATACCGCCAAGGTCAACCTCGGTTACACCCAAATCACCGCACCGATGGATGGGGTTGTGATTGCTATCGTGACCGAAGAGGGGCAGACAGTGGTGGCAGCTCAATCCGCGCCGACGATTCTTAAATTGGCCGATCTGGAGACCATGACGGTCAAGGCGCAGATCTCGGAAGCCGACGTGATTCGGGTTCAACCAGGTCAAGCGGCTGAGTTTACCGTGCTGGGTGCGCCACAAAAGGTGTTTAAGGGCAAACTGCGCGCTATCGATCCGGCGCCTGAGTCGGAGAGCGATTCAACCAGTTCCAGCAGTACCAGCTCCTCGAGTACATCGAGCACGACCGCTATCTACTACAACGCGCTGTTTGACGTGCCGAATCCCGACAATACGTTGCGCGTGTCGATGACCGCACAGGTCACGATTCAACTCGGTGAAAGCCTGAATGCGTTGACTATACCGCTATCAGTGCTTGGACGTGAGACCGGCGAGAACCGCTATGAAGTCATGCTGCTCGACCATGACCATCCGGTACAGCGCGAGATTACCACCGGCCGCAAGGACAGCGTGCGCATTGAGGTGCTGCAGGGCTTGGCGGAAGGTGATCGGTTAATCATCGGTGACAGCAAAACCGCAGATGCCTTGCAGGCCAGCAAGGAAAAAGAACATCGCGGTCCGCCACCCCGGGGGTAAGCCAGCATGAATCAGGCAACAGAACCACTGCTGCGCTTGCGTGGCGTCGAGCGCAGCTTTGCGTCCGGTGAGGAGTCGGTCAAGGTCCTGCAAGATATCAATCTGGATATCCGGCCAGGTGAGTTGTTGGCCATTATGGGGGCCTCCGGCTCCGGCAAGTCGACCTTAATGAATATCCTCGGCTGTCTTGACCGCCCCTCGGCGGGCGAGTACCGCATTCATGGCCAAGATACCGCAGCGCTGGAAGGTAATGCGTTGGCGGCGTTACGCCGACACATTTTTGGTTTTATTTTTCAGCGCTATCACCTGCTGCCGCATCTGGATGCGGTGGGGAATGTCGAAATGCCGGCAATCTATGCCGGTGGCGATACCCGTAGCCGCCGTGAACGGGCGGCTGCCCTGTTGGGGCGGCTGGGTCTGGGCGACCGCTTAGGCCATAAACCGTCGCAGTTATCCGGTGGTCAGCAGCAGCGCGTCAGTATTGCCCGCGCCCTGATGAATGGCGGTGAGGTGATCCTGGCCGATGAACCGACCGGGGCGCTGGATAGCCGCAGTGGCCAAGAGGTAATGGCGATCCTCAAGGAGTTGCACGCAGCAGGTCACACCGTGATTCTGGTAACCCATGATCCCAGCGTGGCGGCCCATGCCGAGCGGATTATTGAAATCAGCGATGGTCGAATTATTGCTGACCGGACGCGCGGGGACGCGACCATCCCGACCTCGGTGCTGGATACCGGCGCCGCTCAGGGCGAACCCGGCTGGCGGGCACGCGTGGCGCAATTTATGGAAGCGTTGCGTATGGCGGGGATTGCCATGGCCTCGCACCGCATGCGTACCTTGCTCACCATGCTCGGTATCATCATCGGTATCATGGCCGTGGTCAGTGTGGTGGCGCTGGGGCAGGGTGCTCAACAAAAGGTGGTCGCAGATATCAGTTCGATGGGCACCAACACCATCGATATCTATCCGGGGAAGGACTGGGGGGATGAGCGGGCCTCGGCGGTTCAGACACTGGCACCGGCAGATTTGCAAGCCCTACGTGCCCAGATCTATACCGACAGCGTGACGCCGACCTTGTCCTCTTCCAAGCTGTTCCGCCGTGGCAATATCAGTGCCAATGGCTCGATCCAGGGGGTCGGGGATGAGTTCTTCCGAGTGCGTGGTTATACGCTGGCCCGCGGCAGTCTGTTCTCGGCAGAAGATGTTGAGCGCAATGCCCAAGTGGTGGTGATCGACGATAACACCTATAAAAAATTCTTCCCGCATGGCGAGAATCCGTTAGGCGAGGTGTTGTTATTGGGGGCATTACCGTGTCGGATTATCGGGGTCACCGCAGCCAAAGAGAGTCCGTTTGGGATGAGCGACAGCCTGACGGTGTGGATCCCCTACACCTCGGCGATGAGCCGCCTGATTGGCCAATACTATTTCAGTAGTATCACCTTGCGTGTCCGTGATGGCTTGTCGAATGCGATTGCCGAGCAGGGCATTGAAAAATTGCTCAAGCAGCGGCATGGCAGCAAAGACTTCTTTATGAATAGCAGCGACAGCATCCTGAAGACGGTGCAGAAGACGACTGGCACGCTGGCGTTGCTGATTTCAGCGATCGCGGTGATCTCGCTGATCGTGGGCGGGATTGGCGTCATGAACATCATGCTGGTGTCGGTCACCGAACGTACGCGGGAGATCGGTATTCGTATGGCAGTAGGCGCGCGGCAGAGTGACATTTTGCAGCAGTTCCTGATCGAAGCCGTGCTGGTCTGTGTCTGTGGTGGTGCGCTCGGGGTGGCCTTCTCCTTTGGTGTAGCGTGGGTCTTCTCGCTGTTTGTCTCCGCCATTAGCATGGTGTTTTCGGTGGCGTCGATTGTGACCGCTGTGGTCTGTTCTTCCCTGATCGGGGTCATTTTCGGTTTTGTTCCGGCGCGCAATGCGGCGCGGCTGGATCCTGTGGAGGCGCTTGCCCGTGAATAGTCATCCCTCTGGCCTGCACCCTTTTTCATTCCGGTTGCCACAACTCTTGTTGGCAACCAGCCTGTTATGGCTCGGTGGTTGTGCCGCGTGGCAACAGACACCCTATCACCGTCCGGATGCCAGCGTGCCGACGCAGTGGCAGCAACCGACCACGGCGGCCACGGCTGCGCCGCTGGCTGGGCGTTGGTGGCAGGCGTTTGCCGATCCGCAACTCGATAGTCTGATTGAGCAGGTATTGCAACGGAATCCTGATTTGGCCAAAGCCGCCTTGACGCTGAAGAAGGCGCGGTTACAAGCCAACCTGACAGAGACCAATCTGCTGTCGACGCCATCGGCCTCACTGTCCGCCAGTCGTAGTCGCCCGCTGGACCAAGCCGGCGGTAGCACGACCAGTGCGGGAGGAAGTGCTGGCTTGAGTTATGAGCTGGATCTGTGGGGCAAACTGGCTCGTGAGCGCGATGCCTCACGTTGGGAAGCGGAAGCCACCGCCCAGGATCGTGAGGCTAGCGCCCTCACGCTGATTGGCACGGCTGCCAGTGCTTATTGGCAGATCGCCTATCTCAACCAAGCGATTAGCTTGAGTGAGTCCAGCCTGGCGGATACCCAGCGCTTGTTGGCGTTGGCACAAAGTCGTTATCAGGCGGGGGCTATCGGCGGGCTGGATCGGGTACAAGCGGAGCAGTCAGTCGCCAGTCAGCAAGCTACGCTGTTGACTTATCAGCGCGAGCGCGATGCCCAACGTTACACGCTGTCGTTGTTGCTGGATCAAGCACCCACCACACAAGTCCCAGAGCGCGCTTCGCTGGATGGGGTCACCATCCCTGAGGTCGCGGCCGGCGTGCCGGCCAGCGTGCTGGCGCACCGTCCGGATCTGAAGGCCAGCGAACAGCGGCTGCGCGAACAGCTGGCCACTCTGGATGCAACCCGGTTGGAGATGTATCCGGCGCTCAGTCTGACGGCCACCGCCACCACCAGCAGCACGGCACTGAGCCAGTTATTGAGTAATCCAGTTGGTAGCCTGGGGGCGGGGTTGACCTTGCCGTTTGTGAATTGGCAAACCCATGACCTCAACAACCAGGTGCAGCAGGTGACCTACGAGGCAGCGGTGATCGATTTTCGCAAGAGTCTTTATACCGCCTTCTCTGAGGTGGAAACGGCACTCAATGCAGGCAACAGTTATCGACGCCAGGCCGATTGGCTGACCCAGGCGCTGCAACTGGCACAAGAAAATGAACGCTTGAATGAGAGCCGCTATCGCAATGGTGCCAGCGATCTGCAGGACTGGCTGACCGCCCAGACCAGTCGACGTACCGCTGCGTTGGCTGTCGCCGAAAATCAGCTCAACCGGCTGAATAACCGCATGACCTTGCTACAGGCGCTGGGTGGGGGGGATGGCTCTCTGTTCGCGGGTTTGCCGGCAACCAAATAGGGCGGTTTGTCGTCATTCCCAAAAACTGAAGGCCCCGCGATGGGGCCTTTCTTTTAACTGCGGGCGGGTACCCAGTGCCGGGGCTCGACCGCAGAGTCGGTCAACTCAGAACTTCAAACCACGCAGCAGGTTATCCAGCTCGTTGGCGGTCACCTTCAGGTTTTGCGTACCGGCAACGGTCGCTTCGGTCGACTCCTCAACGGCAATCGACTGGCTGCGAACCTCTTCAAGATTCTGGGCAATCTCTTCTGCAACGGAACTCTGTTGTTCAGAGGAGGTGGCGATCTGGGCGCTCATTTCAAACACTGACTCAGTGTAGGTCGCGATGCGCTCGATATCATGTCCGACCCCGGTGATCAGTTCACGACTGCTGGCCGCCTGATGTACCGTCTTCTCCATGATCTGGTTGAGAGCGCCGGTACCACTTTGCAGCTCCTCAATCATCTTCTGGATTTCTACAGTGGCCTGCTGGGTGCGGCCGGCGAGAGTACGCACTTCATCGGCGACCACCGCAAACCCACGGCCCTGCTCACCGGCGCGCGCTGCTTCGATAGCGGCGTTGAGTGCCAACAGGTTGGTTTGCCCGGAGATGGCGTTGATGGTCGTGACCACTTCATTAATCTTGTTGGCACGCGACGTCAGCTGCTCCACTGCTTGCGAGGCTTCGCTGATCTCATCCGTCAGTGCCTGAATGGCATCAATAGTGCGATTTACGCTGGCGGCGCCTTGGGTAGCCTCTTCACTGGAGAGGCGGGTTTGCGCCGAGGTGTCGGTGGCATTACGTGCCACTTCGCGGATCGCGGCCGTCATCTCTTCCATTGCAGTGGCCAGCGACTCGAGGTACTGACGCTGCGTCCGGGCATTCTGCTGCCCGTCAATCGCCGCATCGCGGAACTCTTCAGCAAACATCTCCAGTGCTTCAGCGCTGTCATGCACCAGACGCACGGTCTTCTGCTGGCGTTCCGCCAGTTGGTCGATATTGGCGGCCACCCGACTGAACTCGTCGCGACTCAGGGTAAAGTGCAGGCGCTCGGTCAGATCGCCCTCAGCCAGACGATGCAAGGCGCGGGTCAACGAGCCCAGGCTGCGCTGAATGAAGGCACTGGTGAAGAAAATGACCGCCGCCATGACAAACAGGCCAGCCAGAATCAGGCCAACCGTGCCGCCTTGGTTATCCCATATGGAGATATCGCGGGCATCAACCCGGCCACTCAGATAACCATGTTTCCCAGCAGCCACGGTAATGGTGTTGATACCATTATCCTCGACGCTACCCGTTTGGCCGCTGGTGCTCAGGGTCAAACCGTCAGGCAGGGTAATTGGTGGAGTATCCGGCAAGCTGGCAATCAATGCAGCACTCTGCTGTAAAGATTGCTGCATGGCACGCTGATTATCTTCAATTCGCATATTGCGATTCTGCTGCATCAGCAACAATGCAATCAAAATGAGGAGAATCAGGGGGAACCAGAATAGAATATGAAATTTTTCGGCTATGGTAAGTTTTGTAAGCAACAAATCCACGCTACGCAGCTTCTTTTTTGTCATTGTAATAACACCTGTGTTGAAACAGGTTTCATGATATCCCGGTCACGTTTTGTTGGCAGGTAGGATGATCACAAATGTCTGAAAAATCGGTACGAGTCATCGTACATGGTATCGTGCAAGGTGTTGGTTTTCGCTACTTCACCTTGCGAGAGGCGGAACGCCTTCAGCTACGTGGACACGCCAGAAATCTGGTCGATGGGACGGTTGAGGTCGAGGCCACAGGTCCGGCAGAAGCGGTTGATCGGCTGTTACTCTGGTTGCAGACCGGACCGCGCACCGCCAGTGTCAGCCATCTGGTGGTGACCGAAATCAGTAGTGAACAGATTCAGGAGCCCAGCTTTGTGGCATGGTAATGAGGTACAAGGATGACGGATCTCTGGCTGGCTGCACGGTTGCAGCAGTGGGAGCTGTTGCTATCGCAACAAGTGTGGGATGAGGAGGCGTTACATCGTTTCCGGGTGCTGATTCGATCCTTGGATGGGCAACTACCACTATGGTGTGCACGCCCGGTACGCCAACGTCTTCGGGCTCGCTGGCGTCCGCTGTTTAAACAGAGCGGGCGCGGTCGTGATGCCGATGTTTTTATCCCGCTGCTGACGGGATTACCCGACCAGGAGATATGGGTTGCCAAGCTGGAAAAACGAAAGCTGAAACGGGCGCGACGTCCAGAACAACGTGATTTGCAGCGTTTGCAGCGGCGGATCCGCCGTTTTCTGGCGATTGAGCCCCAGCAACGCCGTTCAACCTACAGGTTGGCTAACAAAACGATCCAGCGCGTGCTGCGTCGTTTGAATGCTTGTCACCCCCATCGACCGGAAAGTTTGCATGCATTGCGTTTGGCCATCAAACGACAACGTTATCTGTTGGAGTGGATGATCTGCCAGCCAAGACCGACCGGTCTGATGCTGGACAGTGCGCTGGAGCAGGCGTTGACGCTGACCAAACAGTGGCAAACCCGACTTGGTGGATTTTCCGACCGCTGTGCATTGGCTGACTGGTTGGGCAAGAAGGGGGGCGATCGGACCTTGGCCGTGTTAAAGCCCCGTCTGGTGCAGGAGGCGCAACTACTGTGTAGTGAGTTACCGAACCTGGCCAGCGCTTTGCTGGCGTGGTTGGCGTTGCCTCCCGGACCAGAGGATGAGGACGCTCACGAGTCGACCTGATCGTCCGGGCGGATGAATGTGTAACGCCGCAGCCTAAATCAGGCTGCGGCGTTTTTATTTGCCCAGCATGGCGCATTTGAAATTGAGCAGTGCAAGTACACGTTCGACGCCCTATTTAAGAAAGTGCATTGAAAATAGCCGATAATTAATCTCCAAGTGACTCTCAATTTAAAAACATCTGCGCTGAAACAGCGGTGCGTCACATCCGTGTATGGTGCTTTCGCTTTACCGGCACTACGCTTAGAAACAGTGAATTAACGCCATTGGCGCCCTGCTGAGTTGAAAACTTACAACCCTTCTACACCTTAAACAGGACCGTTTTATGTTCACAAATATGTCAATAGCCCGAAAGCTGGTCGCCGGATTTGCATGCCTGACGGTGTTGGTGTTAGGGCTCGTTGGTTTTGCCATTAACCAACTGTCGCAGGTCTACCAAGTGACCAGTGAGATTACCGGGAATGTTGTGCCTTCCCTGACGTTGGCCAGTGAAATGCAAGAGACACTGCTGACGGCTCGACGCAGTGAAATGCGCAGCATTATTGCCTATCTCGATAAAAATGATGCCGATTTGAAGGCAAGTTTCACGGCCTACGATAAGGCGAAAGAGGCCTATTTACAGACTGCTGCGCGTTATGGCGCCTTGCACTTTGCCAATGACGAGGAGCGTACCGCCTATGGGGCGATCCAGTCACATGCTGAGGCCTATTTTGCGGCTCATGCGCCGTTACAACAGGCGCTGCTCAAAGGGGATGCGGCGCTGATTCAGCAGACACGCAATACCAGCAAGGCCCTCTTGGATCAAGCCGCTGACTATGCGCTGCAACTACGCCAGATCAATATGAAGGTGTCGGATGACTCAGCCAAAACCGTGGCGGCGGTCTATGACAGCGCTCGATTTATCAGTTTGGGCGCTGGCCTGGTTGTCGTCCTGTTCGTGATCTGTGTCGCGTGGGTGCTGACATCGCAGATCCGTCGGCCGCTGGCTTTGTTACTTGAGCAGACGCGCAAGGTGTCTCGCGGTGAGTTGACCACCCATCTGCAACTTGAGCGTTTCAACCAGGACGAATTTGGTGCCTTGGCAAAGGGCTTTGCCGAGATGCAGCGCAATCTGCATGGATTGGTCAGTCAGGTCAGTCACTCTATCGCTCAATTAAGTTCGTCTTCCAACGAGATCAGTACCGTAGCCAGCTTGGCTGCTGACAACATGCATACTCAAAAAGATGAACTCAACATGCTGGCCACGGCAATGAACGAGATGCAGGCCACGGTACAAGAGATAGCGCGTAATACCAACGACACCGCCAAGTCATCGGATGAAGCCAGCAGTCGGGCCGATCACGGGACCGGGATGGTCAATACCACCATCCAGAGTATCGAGCGGGTTGCCGGTGGCGTGGAAGAGACCGCGTTGGTGATCACCAAACTGGGTGAGGACAGCCGCAATATCGGCATGGTGCTCGAGGTGATTGGAAATATTGCCGATCAGACCAACTTGCTGGCGCTGAACGCTGCGATTGAAGCTGCGCGCGCCGGCGAGCAGGGGCGTGGTTTTGCGGTGGTGGCAGATGAAGTCCGTACCCTCGCCAAACGGACACAGGAGTCGACCAGTCAGATCAACAAGATCATCAGCGAACTGCAAAGCCGCTCAACACAGGCGATTGCCACGATGCAACACAGTCAGAGCATGATTGGTGAAACCGTTGCGCAGGCGCGCGAAGCCGGTGAGGCAATCGGTGAAATCAGCGGTGCCGTCAGTGGCATCTCGCACATGATGACGCAGGTGGCCACCGCGACTGAAGAACAAGGTGCGGTCTCCGATGAGCTGAACAGTAATATTGTCCGCATCAGTCAGGCCTCGGATGAGGTGGCGGCGGGTGCCAACGAGATGGCCAAAGCTTGCGCCGAACTCAATGTACTGGCCTCCGATCTGCAAGAGATGGTCAACCATTTCAAGGTATAAGCAGCAAGATTGCGCCGCTTGATCTCGCACCTCAAAACAGAAGGCCACCGTATCGGGTGGCCTTCTTACTATCACTTGCTATAGCGTTCACTAGCTGTAGCGTTGCGGCTTATTTGACGCGCATCCCTGGCTGGGCACCGTCGTGCGGCTCGAGGATCCACAGATCCTTGCCACCCGGGCCGGCGGCCAGCACCATGCCTTCGGACATGCCGAAGCGCATCTTGCGCGGCGCCAGATTGGCAACCATCACCGTCAGCTTGCCGACCAGCGTCGCCGGATCGTAAGCCGAGCGAATGCCGGCAAACACCTGACGTGTTTCACCACCCAGATCCAGCTGCAGCTTGAGCAGCTTATCGGCATCCGGCACCAACTCAGCACTGACAATACGGGCGATACGCAGGTCAATTTTGGCAAAATCGTCATAGGCGATTTCTGCGGCGATTGGCTCGATATCGGCATTGTCCTTGCCCGGTGCGCTCTGGTGCTGCGACTTGGAGCCCTGGCTCTTGCTGGCCTCGGCGACCAGATCTTCCTTGGAGGCGTTGACCATCTCCTCGATCTTTTTCGGATCGATACGGCTGAACAGTGCCTTGAAGGTTTCAATGCGGTGGGCAAGCAGCGGGGTATCAATGTTGTCCCAGGCCAGTTCACAGCCGAGGAACGCTTCGCTACGCGCAGCCAGTTGCGGCAACACCGGCTTCAGGTAGGTCATCAGCACGCGGAATAGGTTCAGCGATACCGAGCAGACATCCTGCAGCAGTTGATCCTGACCTTCCTGCTTGGCGATCACCCACGGTGCCTTCTCATCGACATAGCGGTTGGCGACGTCGGCCAGTGCCATGATTTCACGGATCGCCTTGCTGTATTCGCGGCTTTCATAGGCGTCAGCGATGCGCTCGCGGGCGGCCACAAAATCGGCATACAGGGCCGGCTCGGCATTGGCGGCGGACAGCTGACCATCAAAGCGCTTGCTGATAAAACCAGCGGTACGCGAGGCCAGGTTGACCAGCTTGTTGACCACGTCGGCGTTCACGCGGGCGACGAAGTCGTCCAGGTTCAGGTCGAGATCGTCGATACGGTTGTTGAGCTTGGCGGCGTAGTAGTAACGCAGATATTCAGGATCCAGATGCTGCAGATAGGTCGCGGCCTTGATAAAGGTGCCCTTGGACTTGGACATCTTGGCACCGTTGACGGTGACATAACCGTGGACGAAGACATTGCTCGGCTTGCGGAAACCCGCGCCTTCGAGCATGGCCGGCCAGAACAGCGAGTGGAAGTAGAGGATATCCTTGCCGATGAAGTGGTACAGCTCGGCATCGGAGTCCTTGCTCCAGAACGCATCGAAGCTCAGTTCCGGGCGCTTGTTGCACAGGTTGCGGAACGACCCCATGTAGCCGATCGGTGCATCCAGCCAGACGTAGAAGTACTTGCCCGGTGCATCCGGAATTTCAAAACCGAAGTAGGGGGCGTCACGGGTGATGTCCCACTGCTGCAAACCGGCTTCAAACCATTCGTTGAGCTTGTTGGCCATCTCCTCCTGCAGCGCGCCGGAGGTGGTCCATGCCTTGAGCATGCCCTCGAACTGTGGCAGGTCGAAGAAGTAGTGTTCGGTCTCTTTCATCACCGGCGTGGCGCCGGAGACAGCTGAGCGCGGGTCAATCAGTTCGGTCGGGCTGTAGGTCGCACCGCAGACGTCACAGTTATCGCCATACTGATCGGTGGCCTTGCACTTCGGGCAGGTGCCCTTGACGAAACGGTCCGGCAGGAACATCTGCTTTTCCGGATCGAACAGCTGGGAGATGCCGCGACTCTTGATAAAGCCGCCATCACGCAGGCGGGTATAGATCAGGCTGGCCAGCTCGCGGTTCTCATCGCTATGGGTCGAATGATAGTTGTCGAAGCTGATCTCGAAGCCGGCAAAATCGGTCTGATGTTCGCGGGAAACATCGGCAATCATCTGTTCCGGGGTCACGCCCAGCTGTTGCGCCTTGAGCATGATCGGGGTGCCGTGTGCATCATCGGCACAGATAAAATGGATGGTGTTGCCGCGCAGGCGCTGATAGCGCACCCAAATGTCGGCCTGGATATGTTCCAGCATGTGGCCGAGGTGGATGGAGCCATTCGCGTAAGGCAAGGCACAGGTAACCAGAATTTTACGAGCTGCGTTGGCCATAGTTCCTGTCTGTTCTGCTTATGAAAAAGGGGCTTCATCTTACCCGAAATGGCCTAAGTGTGCCCACACAAAATGCGGCATTTAGCCATCCAGCAGTACAGGCGGCAACCAGTGCGCAGCGGGGAGTGCCGTTGGCACCTTGATTCGGCTAGACTGCTTGCTCTCTCTCGCCGTGCAGGATCCAGGATGAATACTGAATTTATCACTGCTGTTAACGCCGTTCTCGACCACTGCCAGCCAGAAGGCTGGTCTCGTTCACTTGCCGCGAGCGGCTTTGTCCAGCCCAGCCAACATGCGGAGGGGGTACTGACGCTGACGGTGCGTTGTCCATTTGCTGCGCAACAATTACTGCCGCTGATCCAGGCGGATTGTGAGCCGGGCTTATTACAGATCCGGGGTGTGCAGCAGGTGACGTGGCACTGGCGGCAAGAGATAGCCACGCTGGCGCGCGCCACGCAGGTGCCGGGCATTGCCGGGGTGCGCAATATCATCGCCGTGGCTTCGGGCAAGGGCGGGGTGGGCAAGTCCACGGTTGCGGTTAATTTGGCGCTGGCACTGAAACAGGAAGGGGCGAGGGTGGGTCTGCTCGATGCCGACATCTACGGCCCGTCGGTGCCGTGGATGCTGGGTTGCCAGAACGAACATCCCTCCTCGGCGGATGGCAAGACCATGCTGCCGGTCTCCGCCTGCGGTGTGGTGGTCAATAGCATTGGTTTTCTGGTGCCGGAGAGCGAGGCGGTGGTTTGGCGCGGGCCGATGGCCAGCAAGGCCCTGCAGCAGATCCTGAATGACACGCGCTGGGGTGAGCTCGACTATCTGGTAGTAGATATGCCGCCCGGCACCGGAGATATTCAGTTGACCCTGGCACAACAGGTGCCGACCACCGCAGTGGTGATGGTCACCACGCCGCAGGATATTGCCCTGCTGGATGTGCGCAAGGGCATTGCCATGTTCAACAAGGTGGGCATTCCGGTCGCCGGCATCGTCGAGAATATGAGTCTGCATATCTGTAGCCAGTGTGGCCACAGCGAGCCAATCTTCGGACACGGCGGCGGCGAGCAACTGGCGAGTGAACTGGATCTGCCGTTACTGGGCCAACTGCCGCTGCATCTGGATATCCGCCTGGCGATGGATGCCGGGGCGCCGTTGCCAGTCAGTGCACCAGATAGTGAGGCAGCAGGCTGGTATGCCTCGTTGGCGCGCACGGTGGCCGCGCGGTTATTTTTTAGCGGATCTGTGGTGCCAACGAGTCTATTTACGGTGAATGTCGACTGATTGGCAGGAATCGCGTTATCCGGGCGCGTTTTTCTGTATAATTCGCGCCTGCAATATATTCCTCCTCATTCGACAGATAGAGATCGTCATGTCAGAACAACCACGCTCCTGTGTCATTATTGGAATTGCCGGCGCCTCCGCGTCGGGCAAAAGTCTGATCGCCCACACCATCTTTGAAGAGTTGGTGCAGGAGTTGGGAGAAGATCAGATCGGCGTGATCACGGAAGATTGCTACTACAAAGATCAGTCGCATATGGTGATGGAAGAGCGGGTCAAGACCAACTATGACCATCCCAATGCCTTTGATCACAGCCTGCTGGCACAGCATCTGACCATGCTGCTCAAGGGCGAGGCGGTGGATATTCCCCGCTACTCCTATTCGGAACACACCCGTCTGCAGGACACCACCCGTTTCAAACCGACCCGCGTGATTATGTTGGAAGGGATCCTGCTGCTGAACGAACCGCGTCTGCGCGAATTGATGGATGTCAGCATCTTTATGGATACTCCGCTGGATATCTGCCTGCTGCGTCGTCTGGTGCGCGATGTGCAGGAGCGTGGCCGGACCATGGACTCGGTGCTGCGTCAGTATCAGACCACCGTTCGTCCGATGTTCCTGCAATTTATCGAGCCCTCCAAGCAATATGCCGATCTGATCGTGCCGCGCGGTGGTCGTAACCGCATCGCGATCGATATGATCAAGGCGCGAATTCTGCACATGCTGCAAGGCTGAACAAGGACAGGAGATCAGGGAATGCGTCTTTGCGATAGTGATATCGAGAAATACCTGGCCGATGGCCGCATCGTGATTGACCCGGCGCCCGGTGTTGATCGTATCAGCGGGGTCAGTGTGGATGTGCTGCTCGGTAACGAGTTTCGCGTGTTCCAGGCCCATACTGCGGCGTACATCGATCTGAGCGGGCCGCGTGAAGAGGTGGCGGAAGCCATCAACCGCGTGATGAGCGACGAGATCGTGATTCCGGATGGCGAGGCATTCATCCTGCATCCGGGCGAACTGGCCTTGGCGGTCACACTGGAATCGGTGACCCTGCCGGACAACATCGTCGGCTGGCTGGATGGTCGCTCTTCGCTGGCCCGTCTTGGTTTGATGGTACATGTCACCGCACACCGCATTGATCCGGGTTGGTCAGGGCGCATCGTGCTTGAGTTCTATAACGGTGGTCGTCTGCCGCTGGCGCTGCGTCCGAAGATGGTGATCGGCGCCCTGAACTTTGAGCTGTTATCCGGCCCAGCCGCACGCCCTTACAACAAGCGCGCCAATGCCAAATACAAGAGTCAGCAAGGGGCGGTGGCTAGCCGCATCAATCAGGACTGAGTGCCGCTCTGCTTCTGTAAAATGAATGGGCGCTGCGGCGCCCATTCTCTTTGGCTCTGAGCTATCTAGGCGTTGGTTGGCCAGCCACTGACCGCGGTTAAGGCATTAAGAAATCCCTGTGCCACAAGTTGCGCCGCTTCCTGTTCATCGCGTACAAAAAACGAGCCGGCGAACCCCAGACTATTGATAGAAATACCCTGCCAGTCTGACTGGCAGCGCGGGATCAGCCATAACTGTCGCTGCGTCAGCAACAGGTTGTAGGCGCGACCCGACTGCCAGCCGGCCTGTTCCAGCGCGTGTTGATAGGTAGCAAACAGCGTGTCCGGCTGCCAGTCATCGAGCGGCAGGCAGTAATGTGTAAACGGCAAGGGGCCGTCTGCGGGGTCGGGCAGGCATTGCGCCTGCGGCACCCACTGCAGATGACGATGCCGCTGGCTGGCGCCGGCGATAAGCCCGGCGTTATAGAACATCAATCCTTGGTAGTCGAGTTGCGCCATCATCTTGGCCGCGGCGGCAAAATTGGCCAGCGTTAGTGGTGTTTCCTGCGCTTCAAAAGCGCGCGAGATCAGTAACAGATGTGGCTGCAGCACCGGAAACTTGTTCAGGATGCACAGATGATCGGCATTGATCTCGCTGACCACCAGATTATCCTCGGGTGGCAAAAAGGGATTATCTCCTTTGGGTCGTTGGCCGGCGGCCCGCTTGCGGTGTTGCCAGTCGGTCGCCACATGCAGCAAGAAGGTGTGCCCCTGTTCGGTGATAGGGCGCGCCTCAGTGGCGATCGGTATCAGACTGTCATCCAGCGCAGCCTGTTGACTGATGTGCAGGGCCTGGGAAAGCAGGGAACGCATAGAGACTCCATCCGGCGGCTATCGGTGATGCCCGCCGGTGATTACAAGCTAGAGAGACTGAAGATACTGCGCCAGCGCGCGCAGGATGTCGACCTTGCCGCTGTGCTCGGCATGCTGCTCCAGCAACAGCTCCAGCCGTAACACAAAGGCATCGGCCTGGCTCTCAATGCGTTCACGGCAATAGCGCTGCCATTGCTGCTGTTCATCGGCATTCAGCGTGTGCGGGAAATTGCGCGCGCGATAGCGGAACAGCATGGCGTTGTAGCGTTCATCATTGAACTGGAAACGCTCGGCAGTGATTTGCTCGGGTGGACAATCGCGCAGCAGGGTGGCGGTGTTGCGATCCGCCGGGCTCAGAAAACCGTCATACAGGCGCAACTCTGCTTCTTGTCCGGCCGGTGCCTCAAATGGCGTTTCGCTTTCATAGAGGGCCGTCAGCTTGGCGCGGATCGCAGCATGGTGCTGACGCAACAGATCATAACTCTTGCGGCACTGCGCCCGGTCAATGCCCAGCTCATCAGCTCGGGTCTCGGTCAGCGTTTTTGCCGGTGCCAGGATCGGAGACTTGTTCAGGTGTACCAGCTTGATCGGAATTGGCAGGGCATCCCCTAACTCATCATGTCGGGTATACAGCCGTTCACGCAGCGTATCCACATCCAGTTCAATCAGCGGGGTGATGTCGCGCGCCAAGTCAACCTGGACGACCGCATTCTGGTTGGTGGGGTGGTCAACCACCGGAGCCACAAAACTGGCGCAGCCTTGCCAGGCAGAGAACATGCCGGAGATGTGCACCAGCGGCGTCATCTTGTCCA
>JAYROM010000088.1:0-14471 GCA_041911695.1 Aeromonadaceae bacterium | reverse complement strand
GTCCACCCTCGATGCACATACCCTCTATCGCAAGCAAGGCTTCAGTGAGTTGCGTTACCCAGAGCGGATGATGGAAATCTTCAACGAAGAGGTCTATCGCGATAGTGAGAATCGTCTGGGTTAATACCTGTTTGCTTTCAAAACAAAGGCGACCACTTGGTCGCCTTTTTCGTCAATAAACAGTGCCAATCGCTTACTTCAGCTCGTCCACCAGCATGATGGCGCGACCGATGTAGTTGGCCGGGGTCAGCTTGTGCAGTTCAGCCTTGACCTCGTCCGGCAGGGCCAGGGTGTCGATGAACTGGCGCATGCCGTCGGCATCGACGCGGCGACCGCGGGTCAGCTCCTTGAGCTTCTCATACGGCTTCTCGATACCGTAACGGCGCATCACGGTCTGGATCGGCTCGGCCAGCACTTCCCAGTTGCTGTCCAGATCGGCGGCCATATTGCCGGCGTTGGCTTCCAGCTTGGAGATCCCCTTCAGGGTTGCCTGGTAGGCGATCAGCGAGTAGCCGATGGCGACGCCCAGGTTACGCAGGACAGTCGAGTCGGTCAGGTCGCGCTGCCAGCGGCTGATCGGCAGCTTGGCGGCCAGGTGATCAAACAGCGCATTGGCCAGACCCAGGTTGCCTTCGGAGTTTTCGAAGTCAATGGGGTTAACCTTGTGCGGCATGGTCGACGAGCCGATTTCACCGGCCACGGTACGCTGCTTGAAGTGACCCAGGCAGATGTAGCCCCACACATCACGATCAAAGTCGATCAGGATGGTGTTGAAACGCGCGATGGCATCGAACAGCTCGGCAATGTAGTCATGCGGCTCGATCTGGGTGGTGTAGGGGTTCCAGGTCAGACCGAGGCCGGTGACGAACTGTTCGGAGAAGGCGTGCCAGTCCACTTCCGGGTAGGCAGAGAGGTGGGCGTTGTAGTTACCTACCGCGCCGTTGATCTTGCCGAGGATCTCGACTGCGGCGATCTGGCGAACCTGGCGCTCCAGACGGTAGGCCACGTTGGCCATCTCTTTGCCCAGCGTGGTCGGCGAGGCCGGCTGGCCGTGGGTGCGCGACAGCATCGGCATGTCACGATAGTCGTGAGCCAAACGTTTTACTTCGTCGACCAATTTTTGGCAGTACGGCAGGATCACCGTTTCACGTGCCGTCTTCAACATCAGGCCGTGGGAGTTATTGTTGATGTCTTCTGAGGTGCAGGCGAAGTGAATGAACTCGGTCACGGCATTCAGTTCGGCATGGTCGGCGACCTTTTCCTTCAGAAAATATTCAACTGCCTTGACGTCATGGTTGGTGGTGCGCTCAATCGCCTTGATGCGACCGGCATCCGCTTCAGAGAACTCACTGACGATACGATCCAGCACGGCATTGGCGTCGGCGGAGAAGGCCGGCACTTCCGGGATACCCGGATGGCTGGCCAGCTGTTGCAGCCAGCGCACTTCGACTTCGACACGGAAGCGCAGCAGGCCGTACTCAGAGAAGATCGGCCGCAGCGCCGTACATTTGTCACCGTAACGGCCGTCGAGGGGGGAAACCGCGGTCAGTGCTGACAAGTCCATGGAATAAAGCTCCTGAAGTGGGGTTTAAAGGTGATTCAAGGTCTGGCGCGCGGCATCCACCATCTTGCGCCGCGAGAACAGGATATGGCGACGGCGGCCGCCCACCTGGCGCCACAGCACGGTAGCGCGGATGCCGGCTAACAGCAGGGCGCGCACTTTGTGCTGGACCAGAGGTTGTTGCAAATAGATCGGCGTGCCTGAGACCTGGATCCGCGGACCGATCGGGCTGATCTGCTCGCTGTAGATACCGGCCAGATTGGCCAATACCTGCTCATCCAGCAGATCAAAATGGTGTAGTTGGCGTTTTACCTGGTTGATGCGCTCACCGAGCAGGTTGAGGACATCGCGGCGGCCGCTGAGCTTGCGCTCGAGCGCCACCATGCTGACCACGTAGCGGGTCAGTTCAGCGTTCTTCGGGCTGCTGCTGTTGCCGAGCTGCTCGACAATCGCCTTGTAGCCATCCTGCAGGGTCGATGCCGGGAAGACATCTTCGGGCTTTTCCGGATCGGTCACCAGAATGCCCTGCAATACGTTGCGCAGTGCCTCATCATCACACTGCCCGGTACGGGCGACCTGCTGTACCAGGTGTGAGGCCTGACAGATGGCCGCAAAGGCCATGGTTCGAATCACTTGTTTCTCGCTCATCTTCACTCCTGATGACGAAAACGTTGCTCAATCACGCCACCACCCAGGCAGACATCGCCCAAATAGAAGACAGCGGATTGGCCAGGGGTGACGGCCGCTTGCGGTTCATCAAAAACCACACGAATGCGTTCGTCATCCAACGGTTCCACACGACAGGCAATATCGTGCTGGCGATAACGGGTCTTGACGGTGCAACAAAAGGCCTCGCGCACCGGCTGGCGGTCTACCCAGTGTAACTGGGCAGCAATCAGGCCATCCGAATAGAGACGCGGATGATCATGGCCCTGCGCGACCAGCAGGGTGTTGCGGGCCACGTCTTTGTCGACCACATACCAAGGGTTGTCGTTGCTGTCTTTGAGACCGCCGATCCCCAATCCCTTGCGTTGGCCCAGCGTATGGTACATCAGCCCCTGATGGGTGCCGATGATTTCACCGTCCACCGTCTCGATAGGACCAGGCTGTGCCGGCAGATAACGGGCCAGAAAGTCGCGGAACTTGCGTTCGCCGATAAAGCAGATGCCGGTGCTGTCCTTTTTCTGCGCAGTCGCCAGACCAAGCTCAGTGGCAATACGGCGGACTTCCGGTTTTTCCAGATCGCCGACCGGGAACAGACTCTGCCCAACCTGCGCGGCGCTCAGGGTATAAAGGAAGTAGCTCTGATCCTTGTTGGCATCAAGACCGCGTAGCAGGCGTGGCGTGCCAGTACTGTCATCGCGACGCACATAGTGACCGGTGGCAATGTAATTGGCGCCCAGGGCATCGGCAGCAAATTCGAGGAACGCCTTGAACTTGATCTCCTTGTTGCACAGGATGTCCGGATTCGGCGTCCGACCGGCCTTGTACTCTTCCAGGAAGTGTTCAAACACGTTGTCCCAGTATTCGGCAGCAAAGTTCACCGTATGCAGGGGAATACCCAGTTTATCGCACACGGCTTGCGCATCGGCGAGATCAGATGCGGCCGAACAATATTCGTCCGTATCGTCCTCTTCCCAGTTTTTCATAAACAGGCCTTCGACCTGATAGCCCTGTTGCATCAGCAGCCAGGCGGAAACCGAAGAATCGACACCGCCGGACATGCCGACGATCACTTTGCTGGAAAACTTGTCTGTCATGGCACTCCAGAACGCTGTTACTACAGCCACAGATTGAAACCGGCGCTATCCTACCAGAAAGCGCTGTCGACGCACATGCCGGGATGACCGAGCAGGCGGTTGTCGGGCCACTCTGCACCGTGAGGCAACGCGGTTATGGTGCGCTACGTTTCGGTGGTGTGGTGACTGGACCGCGACGTGGCAGCCGGCGGCGGCGAGGTGCCTTGCTCTGGCGTCGGTCTTTGAGCGTCGCCAACGGCAAGCGTACACCCGCCAGATAATCCTCAAGACACTCCAGTACCAATGGGCTGCGCAGCCGCTTGCCGAGCTGACGAATTTCGGCCTCGGTCAGCCAGTGGCAGGCGATGATATCGTTGTCCGGATCTTGCGGACTGTGCGGGCCGGGCGGGGCCTGTAGCTCGCAATAGAAACAGAAGCGTAGATAGGTTAGATGACGATAAGGGCTGGAATACAGGTAAGTGCCCAACCAGCCGTCGGGTTGCAGGGCAAGACCGGTCTCTTCCTTGATTTCGCGACAGGCTGCTTCCAGCAGGTTCTCACCGGCCTCAAGATGTCCGGCCGGCTGATTGAACACTTGGTGGCCATGATCGCGCTCTTCAACCAGCAGGAAGCGATCCTGCCAGCGGATCACGGCAGCCACGGTGACGTTGGGACGAAAGCGGGTCATACGATTCTCCATTCACCGGGGGCCAGGCCATCCAGGGTGTGGTCGCCAATCTGGTAACGGATCAGGCGTAGGGTAGGGTGGCCGATATGAGCCGTCATGCGGCGCACCTGACGGTTACGGCCCTCACAAATGCGTATTTCCAGCCAGCAATCCGGAATGGATTGCCGCACCCGAATCGGCGGTACACGCGGCCAGACGTCAGGGGGCGGCTCCATCAGCCTTACCTGGGCCGGCAGGGTCATACCGTCATTTAACTGCACGCCATCTCGCAACGTCTGCAAGGCGGTGTCGTCCGGCACGCCCTCTACCTGAACCCAATAGGTCTTCCAGGTCTGTTTATGGGGCTGGGTGAGTTGCGCCTGGATGCGGCCGTCATTGGTGAGCAATAACAAGCCCTCACTATCGCGATCCAGCCGACCGGCGGCATAGACGCCGGGTTCGGTGACATAATCTTTTAACGTCGCGCGTCCCTGATCATCAGTGAACTGACATAGCACCATATATGGCTTATTCAGCAAAATAATTTTGGAAATAGCCGGTACATTAGGTGCTGAGGCGGCGGAATAGGGTTTTCGCGCCGCTTTAGGGCGATGAAGCTGTTGTTTTTTCATCATTTGGGCTATCTGAACCAATCCGCGACTATCTTAACAAATGCAGCCAAGCCAGACCATGACGCCGGCGAGGTTGTGCCCGGTTTGCCTATTTGGGACTTTGGGCTAATATGACCGGCAACGAATTGACAATATGATAACAACTGGAAGTCAGGAGAGGTCAATGGAAAGTAAAGTCGTCGTGCCCACCACGGGCGAAAAGATCTCTGTAGATGCTCACGGCAAGCTGCAGGTTCCGAACCACCCGGTGATTCCTTTTATTGAAGGGGATGGTATCGGTGTTGACGTGACCCCGGCCATGTTGAAGGTCGTTGATGCTGCGGTTGAAAAGGCTTATGCAGGCACCCGCAAGATTTCCTGGATGGAGATCTACACCGGTGAGAAGTCCACCCAGGTTTATGGCCCGGATGTCTGGCTGCCGGCTGAAACCCTCGACTTTATTCGTGAATATCATGTGGCCATCAAGGGCCCGCTGACCACACCGGTCGGTGGCGGTATTCGTTCGCTGAACGTTGCGCTGCGTCAGGAGCTGGACCTGTATGTCTGCTTGCGCCCAGTACGCTATTACGAAGGCACCCCGAGCCCGGTGAAGCGCCCGGATCTGACCGATATGGTGATCTTCCGTGAAAACGCTGAAGACATCTATGCCGGTATCGAGTGGAAGGCTGACTCTGCTGAAGCCAACAAGGTGATCGACTTCCTGCGCACTGAAATGGGTGTGAAGAAGATTCGTTTCCCGGAATCCTGTGGTATCGGCATCAAGCCGATGTCCAAGGCTGGTACCGAGCGTCTGGTGCGTGCGGCGTTTGAATACGCGATTGATAACGATCGTGACTCTGTGACCCTGGTTCACAAGGGCAACATCATGAAGTTCACCGAAGGTGCCTTCAAGGATTGGGGTTACCAGCTGGCGCGCGAAGCGTTTGGTGCCGAGCTGATCGATGGGGGCCCGTGGTGCCAGTTCAAGAACCCGAAGACCGGCAAGACCATTGTCGTTAAGGACGTGATTGCTGATGCCTTCCTGCAGCAGATTCTGCTGCGTCCGGCTGAATATGACGTGATCGCCTGTATGAACCTGAACGGTGACTACATCTCCGACGCGCTGGCTGCCCAGGTGGGTGGTATCGGCATCGCGCCGGGTGCCAACATCGGTGATGGTGTGGCGCTGTTCGAAGCGACCCACGGTACCGCACCGAAGTACGCCGGCCAGGACAAGGTCAATCCGGGTTCGCTGATCCTCTCTGCCGAAATGATGCTGCGTCACATGGGCTGGGTGGAAGCGGCTGACCTGATCGTCAAGGGCATGGAAGGGGCGATCCGTAACAAGACCGTGACCTATGACTTTGAACGCCTGATGGAGGGTGCCACCCTGCGTAAGTGTTCAGAATTCGCTGATGACATGATTGCTCAGATGTAATCTGTTGCCACTGCGACGTATCAAAAAACAGGCGGGCCATGAGCCCGCCTGTTTTTTTGCACTAGATCTCAGTTACCGCGTGCTTAGGATTCCTGGGAACCGACGGGTACTATACTTACCGCGTGGAATCCCTTGGGACCGGCTTGCATTTCAAAGTTAACATTTTGGCCGGCTTTTAGGGTCTTGTATCCATTCATGTCGATGGTGGAGTAGTGGGCGAAAATATCGTCACCACCCCCCTCTGGACAAATAAACCCGAACCCTTTTGCGTTGTTAAACCACTTCACTGTTCCGGTTGCCATACGCCTACGTCCTTAATGAAAATCAACTTAAAGCCGTTGAGTCGGTCGCCAATGCCATTTATAACTGGGAGTAGCACCCCTGCAGTCGATCCGGATTGGTTACCGAACATCCAATCTAGTATGAATTGTCACCAAGTCAAGCGTTACAAAGCTGCTCTGTTGTGTAACGCAAGTTATCAAAAGATGTAAGCGAAATGTAATGTTGACAATCCGGTTCAAGGCGGTAGTAATTAGAGGAAAGACAACACGATATGGCCAAGTTTAAGGAAGCGACATCAACCCCGCAGGGCGATGTCGCACTGGAAACCGATGTCAAACCACCAGCGATGTACAAGGTGGTGCTGCACAACGATGACTACACGCCGATGGAGTTTGTGGTCGAGTTATTGCAGAAGTTTTTTCGGATGAACATCGAACAGGCTACGGAAGTGATGCTTTCCGTGCATTATCAGGGCAAAGGCGTCTGTGGCGTCTACACCGCTGAAATTGCGGAGACCAAAGTTGCCCAGGTCAACCAGTATGCGCGAGCCCATGAGCATCCGCTGATGTGTTCGATGGAGCCGGATTGATCTGATTTTCCGATTCGTTTTTGGCGCATTCCCGGGGGAGGTTACCCATGCTGAGTAAAGAGCTCGAACAAACCCTCAACCTTGCATTCAAAGAGGCGCGGGACGCGCACCATGAATTCATGACGGTCGAACACCTGCTACTGGCTTTGCTGGACAACCGTTCGGCGCGTGAGGCCCTGGTGGCCTGTGGAGCCAGTCTTGATCAACTCCGTAAGGACATCAGCAGTTTCATTCAGCAAACCACGCCGTTGATCCCGCAGGATGACTACGAACGGGAAACACAACCGACCCTGGGCTTCCAGCGTGTCCTGCAACGCGCCGTGTTCCATGTCCAATCCTCTGGCCATACTGAGGTCAGTGGCGCCAATGTACTGGTGGCGATTTTCAGTGAACAAGAGTCGCAGGCCGCCTATTTCCTGAAAAAGGCAGATATCAGCCGTCTTGATGTCGTGAATTTCCTGTCGCACGGTATTCGCAAGGACAGTTCGCCGCAAGATGACGCCAGTGCTGGCCCCAGCGCCAACGCCGGTCAGCCGGACAACGAGGCCAATAGCGAAGAGGGCGGGCCAATCCAGCTGGAGCAGTTTGTTACCAACCTCAATCAGAAGGTGGTGGAGGGGCGTATCGATCCGTTGATTGGTCGCGAGGAGGAGGTGAATCGCACCATCCAGATCCTCTGCCGTCGTCGCAAGAATAATCCGCTGCTGGTCGGTGAGGCCGGTGTGGGTAAAACGGCGATTGCCGAAGGGCTGGCTTACCGCATCGTACGCGGTGATGTGCCAGAGGTGATTGCCAACAGCATTATCTATTCGCTGGATATGGGCTCCCTGCTGGCAGGTACCAAGTATCGAGGGGATTTCGAGAAGCGCTTCAAGGTATTGCTGCGCCAGATGGAGAAGCAGGAAGGGGCCATCCTGTTTATTGACGAGATTCATACCATTATTGGTGCCGGGGCGGCGTCGGGGGGACAACTCGATGCGGCCAACCTGATCAAGCCCATTCTCTCGTCCGGTATCTTGCGTTGCATTGGTTCAACCACCTACCAGGAGTATGCGCAGGTGTTCGAGAAGGACCATGCGCTGGCCCGCCGTTTCCAGAAAGTGGATATTGTCGAGCCGTCGGTGGATGACACCACTCGTATCCTGATGGGGTTGAAGAGCCGCTACGAAGAGCATCATGGCGTGCGCTATACCAACAAAGCGTTGCGTGCGGCGGCTGAGTTGGCGGCCAAGTACATCAATGACCGTCATTTGCCGGACAAGGCGATTGATGTGATTGACGAAGCGGGCGCTAGCCAGCGCATGTTGCCGGTCAACAAGCGTCGCAAGGTGATCAATACGCCGGAGATCGAGGCTATCGTTGCCCGTATTGCACGTATCCCGGAAAAGTCAGTGTCGTCGTCTGACCGTGAAGTGCTGAAAAATCTGGAGCGCAACCTGAAGATGGTGGTGTTTGGCCAGGACAAGGCGATCGAGGTGTTGACCGATGCCATTCGTCTTAGCCGCTCCGGTCTGGGTAATGATCGTCGTCCAGTGGGTTGCTTCCTGTTTGCCGGCCCGACCGGGGTGGGCAAGACCGAGGTCACGCTGCAGCTGGCCAAGGCGATGGGGGTGGAGCTGCTGCGCTTTGATATGTCTGAATATATGGAGCGTCATACTGTTTCGCGCTTGATTGGTGCGCCACCTGGCTATGTTGGCTTCGAACAAGGCGGGCTGCTGACGGATGCGGTGATCAAGCACCCACATTGCGTGGTATTGCTGGATGAAATCGAGAAGGCGCATAACGATGTCTACAACCTGCTGCTGCAGGTAATGGACAACGGCACCCTGACTGACAACAACGGACGCAAGGCTGACTTCCGTAACGTCATCCTGGTGATGACCACCAACGCCGGTGTTCAGGAGACCCAGCGTAAGTCGATTGGCTTCCAGCAGCAGGATCACAGCTTTGATGCCTTGTCGGAAATCAATCGCACGTTTAGCCCGGAATTCCGCAACCGTCTTGACCACACCATCTGGTTCAACCATCTGGATATGGAAGTCATCCATCAGGTGGTAGACAAGTTTATTGTTGAACTGCAGGCGCAGTTGGATGCCAAGGGCGTATCGCTCGAGGTGACCAATGCGGCACGGAGTTGGCTGGCCGAAAAGGGCTACGACAAGGCGATGGGTGCTCGACCGATGGGCCGTGTCATTCAGGAAAAGCTCAAGAAGCCGTTGGCCAACGAGTTGTTGTTCGGCAAGTTGACCACAGGTGGTTCAGTCCGCGTGGATCTGGATGGCGATGCGCTGGGCTTTGACATTCAGTCGGCGCAAACGCCGCGTGTCGAGGAGCCAGTCAACCAGGCGTAATCATCGGTCAGCCGGTGATGTGTTTAATCGATCAAAAAAGCCAGTCAGTGTGAGCTGACTGGCTTTTTTTATGGGTGAGGTGGGCGTGCGGTTATTCGCAGCAGCGCCCCTTGGCGACGTTACCGGCCATGATGATCAACGCGACCGCCAGATAGCAACCAAAGATCAGGATCAGCCACTGGGGCATTTCCCAGCCTAGGAAAGCCCACTGGCGCTCCGAGCAGTCACCCGTCGGGTTAAACATCCAAGGGATCCACTTATCCAGTGGCAGCCAACTCGGGAATTCAGCAAAGAAACTGCAGGTATTAAACGGCGACGGGTGTAGCTGAATGTCGGTGTGTTTGAGTGATAACTGCAGACCGCGGAAAGCCGAATAAAGCCAAATCAGCATAGCAACCCAACGTACTGCTTTGATCTGGGGGGCCAGCAACCCTAACAAGGCACCGGCAAAAATCCCCAGAAATGCCACACGTTCATAAATACACATCACACAAGGATGCAGCCCCATCACGTGCTGGAAAAACAGACCACACATTTCAAAGGCAAAGGTCGAGCCGGCGAGCAGCGCCCACGCCGGACGTTGACGACTGATGGTACGGATAAACGTAATCATGAAGGGTCCTGTGTCCTGAAATAGTCTATGAAATCAAACCGAGACCGATTAGACGACAATTCAGACGGGAAGGAAAGGGGCGGCAGAAATGTAAAGGTTTTCCATTCGCGTTGCGTACCCGTCGGGCACCACGCAGACCGCCGCCAACGTTAACAGATCCGTTGGTGTATCAGTGCTGGCGGTGAGCATATCTGGCGGTGGCGGATTCGAGCGATGTCACACATGGTGGGACTTTACGCGATACAGATTGGGATTCAGATTGCACTGGTCACACCAGCGCTTTTGCTGACGGGTCTCCTCTGCTATTATCCGCGACAATTTAAGAGACTGAGATGTGGCATGGTCATCAAAGCGCAGAGTCCGGCTGGATTTGCCGAAGAGTATATTATTGAATCGATCTGGAATAGCCGCTTCCCGCCAGGCAGTATTTTGCCGGCTGAACGCGAGTTAAGTGAACTGATCGGCGTTACCCGTACGACCTTGCGTGAAGTGCTCCAGCGTTTGGCGCGTGATGGCTGGCTGACCATCCAGCATGGTAAGCCGACCCGCGTTAACAACTTCTGGGAAACGTCCGGCCTCAACATTCTGGAGACGCTGGCGCGTCTGGACCAGGATAAGGTGCCGGCGCTGGTGGACCAGTTGCTGTCTGCTCGAACCAATATCAGCGCTATCTTCTTGCGCGGGGCGGTGAAACACAGTCCGCAAACCGTGATCGAGTTGTCCCAGCAAGCGCCGGGAGTGGGTGAAGATGGTGAAGCGTTTGCAGCGTTTGATTACCACTTCTATCACCAGATGGCATTTGCCTCAGGTAATCCGATTTACGCGCTGATTCTGAATGGTTTCCGTGGGCTGTATTCACGCGTGGGGCGCATCTACTTTGGCGATCGTGGTGCGCGTGAGCGGGCGCTGGCCTTCTATACCAAGTTGGCTGAACTGGCGGCGCAAGGGGCGGCGGACGATGTCTGGATGCTGGTTCGTCGTTATGGCGCGGAAACTGCCGGGATCTGGACTGAATTGAAGAGCTCAATGTCTGCCAATCTGGCAGAAATCTAAAACGCAGCGAGCGCTAAAAATGACCGACGCAGTCCGCTGCCGTCGGTTTTTTTATGCCCGAGATAAAACCGTCTCAGCTAGAAATTGTGAGCTTTAGCACCGATTCCTCTTTCTTCCCCCTGTTATCGCAGACAACTGTAAGAGTTGGCGGGTGACAGGGGGCCTGCCTTGCGTATCAAATGCTGCATCGCTAAACCTAGGAAAACGCTCCCGCATAGCAGCAGAGATGGTTATGACTTCTAAAGACGTGCTCACGCCGCAAGACGTAGTTACCGGTTTTTGGCAGTGTATGGATCGGAATGACTTTATGTCCGTGTGTGACTGGTTATCCGATGATTTTGAGTGTGTCTGGCCGCAATCAGGTGAGATCATCACCGGCGCTTGGAATTACGCCATGATCAATATTCATTATCCGTCGTTCGCACCATGGCGTTTTCAGGTTGAACGCATGCTGGTCGATGGTGATCAGGTGGTGACCGATGTACTGATCAGCGATGGTATCCAGCAAGCGCGAGCCGTCACCTTCAGTACGGTGGCGGCGGGCCGCATTGTTCACCAGATTGAGTATCAACCCGAAAGTTTTGTTGCCCCCAAGTGGCGGCGACAATGGGCAAAGTTGCAACCCGATAATCCAGAGCCCATGCTGGCACTGGAACGACGGACAACGCTCAGTGAGACCGAGTTTTGAGAGAAGAAGCAGACCGCCCAGAGCGGTCTGCTTCTTAAGGTTGCTATTTAACGTAATTAATACGATAGCGAATTGTTTGTGCGCCTGTCTGGAAGGTTCAAGAACGGCGTTCCACGTCGGTGATGGTCATCCGAATCAAGGGGTGAACGCCGGCTGGCAGCGCCTGCGGTAGCGTGATGGCCGGTACTCGGAACTGGCGGGTTTGCCCCTGACGCAGATAAGTATCGGGTAGCCGGTATTCTGCCTGCCAAAAACGGGTCTCGGTGGTGAGCAACTGACGGCCTTGGGCATCATAAACAGTGATTTGACCCGTCACACGAACAACACTGCCGACCGCTTGATTGCTGACGTCAAAGCGCGGTTGGATCGTGGTGCCATCTTGTGCGCTGTCCAAATAACGAATCTTGACGCCCTGGGCGGCGGTTTCGGCCAGCAAGGACGGATCCTGCAACGCTTGTTGGTTTAACGCGGGGGTGTTCTGAGTAGGGGTTGCCTGCGGTGTGGCTGCCGCGCCGGTGGTGGCTGCGCTACGCGAAGTGACTACTGCATTGCTGGTCGGGCTATTGCTTGGCGCCAGCACCACGTAGTGCCAGGTAAAGTCATCTTCCAACTCGATCAGACGGCCATTGGCCAGGGTGACCTGTTGTAAAGGGGCCGCCGTGGCCGCAACGCCAGTCAGCAGGCACAGTGAAACGCACAATAGTGACCGTGCGTGGGCAAATGGCAGGCGAGGGAGAGAGGTGTGATGCATGCGGTTATCCATAGCGAATCAAGAGGCGCCCAGTATAGGGGAATCAGGGTTTGCCGGCGATGTCTGCTCAACCGACCAGTGCACAGCCCCTTGAGCTGAGTCTGGAACCTAGGCATACTCGACCGACTTGTCGGAGTGCCCCTTGGGGCTGAGACCGTTCATTCGGGATCCGTTGAACCTGATCAGGTTAATACCTGCGAAGGGAACAAATCGTTATCTGGTATGGCATCAATGCGTGGTCGAAATCCGTGTATGACACGGCATTCGGCCTATTGCAGCCATTCATTGTCCAGTAACGCCAGCCAACGCTGCTCCTGACAAGCAAATTCTTCCCCGTTTTTAACGTTGAGGTTTGCTATGTCATCTTCTGTTCCTACGTCTTCTCGCCGTGCTCGCCGCGCTGCGGCCAGTCAGCGCTTGCGTCAACTGGTCGGCCAGGGTTATCCCGGCTCTGAGCGTTATCATGTGGCTTCCCCCTCCGGTCTGGCAGTGGCGATGCGTCGGGTTCTGCTTGGCCCCACTCATCATCAAGCCAGTGCAGATCACGCGGCAACACTGATTGCGACTGAGCATCAGACAGATCATCCGCCGGTCACTGTGTATGACACCTCGGGTCCCTATGGTGAGACGGGACGTGTGATTGATTTGCTGCAGGGGATTCCGGCATTGCGTGCAGCATGGATTGATCAGCGGGCAGATACCCGCTGTGATCGCGTGCCGCTGGCGGCACACTTGGTGAATGAGCCAGTACCCGATGGCTGGCCTGCGCTGGCGGCGATTCGGGCCGTGCGATGCAGTGCCGACGATCAACCGGTGACGCAACGCTGGTACGCCCGTCACGGTGTGATCACGCCGGAGATGGAGTATGCCGCCGTGCGTGAAAATCAGGGGCGGTCGCTGGATGCTCCGGGGGCCATTACCCCGGAGATGGTGCGGGCTGAGATTGCCGCCGGCCGGGCGATCCTGCCAGCCAATATCAATCACCCTGAGGCGGAGCCGATGGTTATCGGCAGCCGTTTTCTGGTGAAAGTGAATGCCAATATCGGTAATTCGGCAGTGAGCTCCTCCATCGAGGAGGAGGTCGACAAGATGGTGTGGGCAACCCGTTGGGGCGCCGACACCATCATGGATTTGAGCACCGGGCGCTATATTCATGCCACCCGTGAACGGATTTTGCGTAATAGCCCGATCCCGGTGGGTACGGTACCGCTCTATGAAGCGTTGGAGGTGGTGGATGGTCGCCCTGAGCAGCTGGACTGGCCACTGTTCCGTAGCATTCTGCAGGCCCAGGCAGAGCAGGGCGTCGATTATTTCACACTGCATGCCGGGCTACGTCTGGCCCATATCCCCCTGACAACGGATCGCGTGACCGGCATCGTATCGCGTGGCGGCGCCATCATGGCGCAGTGGTGCCTGCATCATCATGCCGAGAATTTTCTGTATACCCATTTCCGCGAGATATGCGCCCTGTGTGCGCGCTATGACGTCGCGTTGTCGCTCGGCGATGGCTTGCGTCCTGGCGCGATTGCCGACGCCAATGATGCCGCACAGTTTGCTGAGCTACAGACTTTGGGTGAACTGGCGGCGGTGGCGGCTGAGTACGATGTGCAGGTGATGATCGAAGGGCCGGGCCATGTGCCGATGCACAAGATCGAGGAGAATATGCGCCTGCAGCGGGAGATCTGCCACGGTGCGCCGTTCTACACGCTTGGTCCGCTGACCATGGATATTGCTGCCGGCTACGATCATATCGCCTCTGCGATTGGCGCGGCGATGATCGGGTGGATGGGCTGCGCCATGCTCTGTTATGTGACACCCAAGGAGCACTTGGGGCTACCGGACCGGGACGATGTACGGCAGGGCCTGATGGCCTACAAGATCGCCGCACATGCTGCGGATCTGGCCAAGGGGCATCCCGGCGCCCAGGTGCGTGACGATGCGATGTCCAAAGCACGGTTTGAGTTTCGCTGGCATGATCAATTCCATCTGGCGCTGGATCCCGAGACCGCCGAGGCCTTGCATGATGCCGATTTACCCCAACCCTCTGGCAAAGTTGCCCACTTTTGCTCGATGTGCGGACCGCGATTCTGTTCGATGCGAATCAGCCATGATCTGCGTGATCAACAGG
>JAYROM010000087.1:0-19201 GCA_041911695.1 Aeromonadaceae bacterium | reverse complement strand
TTCCGAATAGCAAGGGGTTGGGGGTGTTCTACTGGGAGCCGGAAAGTTACAGCAACTGGCAAAACTACTCGCTGGGCGCGTTTGATAACAGCGGCAAGCCGACCAAGGCGCTGGATGCGTTCCTGCTGAACTATTGATCAACACCATCATCGACAAGGCGGCCCCGGCCGCCTTGTTGTTATTGCTGCTATCGTTGCTATTGGTGAGTCAGGTGCCGCGGGAAAAACAGCTTTGCGGTCAACGTTGGACATCACTACGCCCAGCACCGACCTACACGAAAAAAAGTCATCCAATTCAAAATGATAAGCTGAACAGGACGGAGGGCATACATCACGTCAGACGTTGAACGTGACACATCCAGAGCCCTCGACTCACTCAAACGCGCGATAGATTTGCTCGACCACCCCTCTCGCCTTTAATCGATCCAGCGCCTGCTGCCAGTAAGCAATTTCGGCGTCGGAAAAATCCAGTGACGTGGCGATATACAGATCGGATTCGACAATTTTCACCGGCGTCTGTACCAGTTCCCCTTGGGCGATACCTAACTGATTGAGCAAATAGCGGACACCGGCCGGCGAATCACTGATGGCCAGATCGGCTCGCCCGAGCAGCAGTTTGCTATAAACCGCCTTGCTGCTGTTGGCACTGGCATCCAGATTGGTAAACCCGGCCGCGATCAGCTTGTTAAACACCAGACCCGCTTGCCGCGAAGCGACCACCGGCACCGCCTTGGCATCCTCCAGGGTACGGATAGACAAGGGGCTGTCCTTTCGCTGATAGAAGTAGATGCTGTCGCGACCAATCGGGCCAATCCACTTATACCGTTTTTCGCGCTCCGGAGTGCGGAACATTGAGAACATCATGCTGCGCGGGTGGGTATCGGTCATCAGCTTGGCGCGCATGCTAGGATAGACGTTAATCGGGTCTCGTCGCCCTAACTCGTGCAATAGCGCCTTGACGATATTGACGGACACCCCAGTCAGCACATCGTGCTCGACATAGTTATAGGGTGGCCACGCTTCGGTGTTCAGGTTCACCGGCGCATCGAACTCGGACGATATTGTGGCGGCGGAGAGACTGACCAGGCCCAGACACCCTGCCAGCCAGCCCCTTATATACCAACGCCCGCGTTTACCCATGCCTGATCCTCATCGAACCGTGAACAGACACCACAACGTACAGGGTGCTGAATCGATGGCACAAGTATAGGTGATGCCGCCCTCATCTAGGCGGCGGTGTCACAACAACCGGGCCACGCCTCAGGATGGCCCCGCCGACGCTGCCACCCGGCGTCGCAGCGCCGGCGTTACAAGGATCCCAATGCCGCCAGCGACGGCAGCGCCTCGCCGTCATCCGCGAACAGGGTGGCGTTTTGCCACACACCGCGGCTGCCGTCCGGCAGCGGCAGCAGTGCCGGCTCCCAGTAGAACACCCCCTGTCCTCGCCCATGCGGCACATCGCGCAGCACTTGGCCGAGCGCTCGCAGGAACTGCGCCTGTCCATCCGCTGTCGCCGGATAGGGTTCGGCACCGGTGTGTTGCAACAGCCACTGCACATTGCGCTGCGGATCCAGCATCCGCGGATAGGCGGTCTCGACCACCAGCAGCGGACAGGCATAGCGCTCAGCCAACATCGCCAGATTCTCAGCCAGATGCGGCAAGGCGCCATGCCAGCACGGATAGAACGACAACCCGATGATGTCCCAGTGCACATCCAGCGCAGCGGCCTGATCGAACCAGTGCCGATACAGGTGTTGGTCGCAGCCGGCATCCAGATGCAGCACGACCTGGCTTTGCGGCGCGGCGGCGCGCACTGCAGCGATCCCGGCACGCAGCAACGCCGCCAGGGCGGGCCAGTTACCGGGCAGGAAGCCGAGCGGCCAGACCATGCCGTGGCTGATCTCGTTACCCACTTGCACCCAGCTGACCTCGACCCCTGCCGCGTGCAACTGGCGCAGCGTGTCGTAAGTGAACTGATATAACTGCTCGCAGACCGCCGGCAAGCCCAACCCCTGCCAGGCATGGGGCATAAACTGCTTGGCCGGATCCGCCCACCAGTCGCTGTAGTGAAAATCGAGCATGATCTGCAAGCCAGCCGCCTGCGCGCGGCGCGCCAGCGCCAGCACCTGCGCCGGCCCGTTGAACGCCTGTGGCCCGGTCTGATTGGCCGGAAAGTGATCCGGATGGCCCGGATCGTTCCACACCTTGATGCGCACCGCATTCAACCCGGCCTGTTGCAGCAGGGCAAGGCCATCCACTAGCTGGCCGTCGCAACGCAGGCTGCCACCGTGCCACTCCAGCTCCGGCAACGAGGAGATATCGGCACCACGAATGAGCGTCTGCATGGCTTACTCCTTAGCGCCCAGCGCGGACAACCCCGGCAAGACATTGCCCTCGAAGTCGAACAGGGTCACATTGTCCCATTCATCCCCTGCCCCCGCCTTCCAGCCGGCATCCTTGACCGGAATAAAGTCCGGCTCCCAGTAGATCACCCCCAAGCCACGGCCATTCGGGACCGACTGCACGGTCCGGTTCAGGGCGCGCAGGAAATCGACCTGCCCTTGCGGGGTCATCGGGAAGGTTTCCGGGCCGGTATCAGTGTAGATATTGCGCTGGCTATCGCCGTTTTCAGTGGTCCACGGATAGGCGGTCTCGACCACCAGTACCGGCTTGCCGTAACGGGTGGCCAGATCATTCATATTGGCGCCCACCTGCTGCAGGCTGCCATGCCACACCGGGTAGTAAGACAGGCCGATGATGTCGAACTGCACCTGACGCGCCAACATGGCATCAAACCAGCGCTGACAGCGTGGGTTATCGCCCCCCGCATCCAGATGCAGGATTACCGGGGTCTGCGGGAACACCGATTTCACCGCATCATGGCCGGCACGGATAAAGCGTGCCAGGTTATCCCACTCTGGCGCCTTGCCGAGCGGCCACATCATGCCGTTGGTGATCTCGTTGCCAACCTGCACCCCGCGCGGGGTGATACCGGCTTGCTGCAAACGGACCATCAACTGACGGGTGAAATCATGCAGCAGGGTGGCCACCTGCTCGGGCGATTTATCGCGCCAGGCCACCGGCATGCTCTGCTTGCCCGGATCGGCCCACCAGTCGCTGTAATGGAAATCGATGATCACACCAAGACCGGCCGCCTGGGCACGCTTGGCCATCGCGAGGACATGGTCCGGATTGTTGTAGCCTACCGGGCTGCTCTGGTCGGCCGGGAAGATCGGATATTTGCCCGGCTCATTCCACACCTTAAGACGGATGGTATTGATACCGTGTCGCTTGAGGATCTGCAGCAGGTCTTGCGCCTTGCCCTGATCCTTGAAGGTCGCCCCTGCCGCTTCGAGTTGTGGCAGATGGGAGATATCCGCGCCGGCAATCCAGTCGGCTGGCGCCGCCGTCAAAGGCCCGGCCACCAGCAGCGCACATAACACAACCACTCGGGAAAACATAAACAGTACTCCATGACCCAAAGGTCCAAAGAAAGCCATCCAATGCCTTATTGCCCAGCCCGCCCGAAGGCAGCCAGACCCGGCAAGGCATGACCATGAAAATCAAACAAGGTGACATTGTCCCAGCCAGTCACCAGATGTCCGCCAAAGCGCGTCGACGGCACCCACTCCGGTGCCCAGTAAAAAATACCGGTACCGCCGGGTACGCTCGCCACCGCCTTGCCCAGTCGAGACATAAAGGCGGCTTGCCCCTGCGGCGTCATCGGATCGGTCTCGGCCCCCGTGCTGGTATAGAGGTTACGGTCCTGATCGCCGTTCTCCGTGGTCCACGGGTAGGCGGTTTCCACCACCATCACCGGTTTATGAAAGCGTTGATGCAGGTCCTGCATATTGGCAGTGAGCTGTGACAAGCTGCCATGCCAGGGCGGATAGAACGACAAGCCGATGATGTCGAACGGCACTTGATGTGCGGAGATCTGGGTAAACCAGCGGCGCGCCGTCTGGTTATCGCCGCCTGCATCCAGATGTAGCACCACCTGGCAATCGGGAAAGACCGACTTCACTGCGCGACCACCGGCCTTGAGAAAGCCAGCCAAACTCTCCCACTCCGGTACCCGACCGAGTGGCCAAAGCATGCCTTGGGTGATCTCATTGCCAATCTGCACCCACTTCGGGGTGACGCCGGCTTGTTTAAGTGCCTGCATGGTCTGCTGGGTAAAGGTTTCCAGCGCCGCCGTCATCTGTGGCACCGTCATCGCTTGCCAGTCCAGCGGCGGATACTGCTTACCGGGGTCGGCCCAGCCATCGCTGTAGTGAAAATCGATCATGACATCCAGCCCTGCGGCCTTGGCGCGCTGGGCCATGGCCACCACTTGGGCGGGACTGCTGTTCACGGTGGGATCGCTCGCCGCTGCACTCGGTTGACCCGGCTGATTCCACACCCGCAAACGGATCGCAGTGACCCCGTTGCGTTTGAGGATCACCAACAGATCGGCAGCGCCCTGATCATCGGCGTAGCGCACGCCGGCGGCTTCTAGTTGTGGCAAGGCCGAGATATCCGCCCCGCGTACCAATCCCCAGGCCGGCAACGTGGCGAACCAACCATAAGCCAACAGCCCGATCAGTATCCATTTAACCCTCTGCATTTCCGCTCCTGGTTCGTTGACATCAGGATAAGAAAAGGGGGCATTACGCCCCCCTTGTCTGTGCATGGATAACCGTGCAACTTACCACCAGGCTTCAGCTTGTACGCCGTAGTTCATGGTGCTGTTGTCGGTGTTGCCATTGAAGGTCTTATCCGAGTCGCCAGCATTCTTCAGGTAAGTGGCATACACGCGGATTTCCGGACGGGCCCAGAAGCCAGGACCGGCCGACCAGGCTTGCGCCACGGTGAACTTCTGGCCAGCTTGCTTGAAGGTAGAGCCGGAAGTGTAGGTGGTCTTCTTGTCGAAGGTACCGGCTTCCAGAATGCTCTTGGTGATGTCGGTCCACTGGTACTGGGCACGACCGACCAGCGACAGCAGCTTGGTGTTGTCAGTCCAGTCAGCGTACTTGTCAGCACGACCGTAGGTCAGCACATAGTTCAGAACAAACTTGCCATACGGCAGTTCACCGTTGTTGATGAAGCGATAGCCGGTAGCATCGGAGTTATCACCGCTCCATACGTCATACCAGCCACCACCCTGGTCGATGGCGTTGTGCGCCAGCGCCTTGGTGAAGTACTGGCCAACCAACTTCTCGTTGATGCTGGTCGAAGCGAAGAACTGGCTGATTTCAGCGGTCAGCATCAAGCTGTTCTTGAAATTAGTGGTTGCAGTGTCTTGGGCATCAGTGGCGTTCTTCAGTGCGTAGTCGACACCGAACTCAGTCCAGGCGCCTTCCCACGGCTTGAAGCCGGCATAACGCAAGTCCAGATAGTTAACGTTCAGCGCGCCGGTGGTACCACCGATGCTGGCATCACTACGGATCACGGCAGCAGAGATGGTGCCCGGACCGGCCTGGAAGTTTTCAACCCCGGCGCCAGCACCAGAGATGTTCCAGTACTTGGAGTCGATAACGTGCAGGTCATGACGCTGGTAGTAGCGCTTACCGGCCCATACCACGGCATCCTTGGAGGCGGCGATCAGCCCCTTGGCCTGAACGTTGAACTGCACCAGCGCAAAATTGGCATCGCTGCCAGAAGTCGCTTCCCAATCGTTGGAGCCATTGGAGGACATGGCAAACATGGAGTCTACATAGAAGGAGGTGCCGCCCTTGTTGTACACTTCCTGACCCAAACCGACTTCGGAATAGGTATCAGCTTCGTTGCCCAAACGGCCAACATACGGGATCATCCAGCTTTGGGTTGCACCATCTTTGGATACGCCAACGCCAGAACGTACGTAACCGGTAAAATTCACAGCCGAAGCCGAGGTCGCGGCCATTGCCAGCGCCATGGCAACAGACACAGTAAGCAGTTTGGTCTTCATAATGATTCCTTATCGTCCACTGTTGATCTTCTTTTACAGATGACTCCAGCCAGTAAGGGTAAACGCTTCCACTGACTTGGGAGAATTATAGGGACAAGCTGACGCACCATGACATGACCCAACTCACAAAATAAAACATTTACAGAATTGACCGGGAACTTTTGCAATTATTATCGAAATGACTTTTTTAACTATATGATTTTATTGACTTTGAACCCTGTAATCACACCATGTTATCGATTACATTCATGATCCGGATCGCAAAATCGTAGGCTACTTGTGTGCCACAGAATATGCGTCAACTCACAGAATACAAAAGGCTCACTATTAACGAACGGTCAGCGCTGGCTGAAATTAAATTCAGCACCGCGCAATCATGGCGATATGAGATAAATAGAAAGGATTCAAACGAAAGCGACCCGAACTATCGGGCCGCCATGCACAGTCACGAGGTAACGAAATTAGAGCAGGCTGCGCACTGAATGACGACGCACCAGGGTCGGCGTGAACATATTGGTGGTTTCTGGCAAGTCAGCCCCCTCATGCGACAGCGCCACCGCCAACTCGGCGGCCTGGGTGGCCATTGCAATCACCGGATAGCGCACCGTGGTCAGGCGCGGACGCAGATAGCGGGCAATCAGCACGTCATCGAAACCAACCAGCGAGATATCCTGCGGCACTTCCAGACCATTATCACTGAGCACTGACAGCGCACCGGCCGCCATCGAGTCGTTATGGCAGGCCACAGCGGTCATCTGCCGACCACGACTGAGCAGCGCAGTCATCGCCGCTTCCCCGCCCTGTTCGTCCGGCGAGCCGCTGGCAATCAGTCGCTCGTCAACCTGCATGCCGTGCTCCTGCAGGGCATCCATATAGCCTTGCAGACGGTCTTGGGCATCGGAAATGCGGTGGTTAGAGCATAAGAAGCCAATCTTCTGATGACCTTCCTGGATCAGGTGACGGGTCGCCAGCCAAGCACCGTAGCGGTCATCCAGCGCCACACAGCGATGTTCGTAACCCGGCAACATGCGGTTGATCAGCACCATGCCCGGCACATGGCTCATAAAGCGCGCCAACTCTTCATCCGGCAGGATTTTGGCGTGGACCACCAAGCCAGCGCAGCGATGGCGGATCAGCTGCTCGATCGCCTGCTTCTCTTTTTCCGGATCGTGATAGCCGTTGCCGATCAGCAGGAAGTTGCCGGTGTCATGCGCCACCTGCTCGACCGCTTTAACCATGGTGCCGAAGAACGGGTCCGATACATCGGCGACCACCAGACCAATCGTTTCGGCACTTTGATGGGCCAGCGCCCGGGCATTGGCATTCGGATGGTACTTGAGTTCATCCATCGCCTTGAAGACTGAGTCGCGCGATGCCTGGCTGGCCTTGGGCGAGTTATTAATCACACGCGATACTGTGGCAACCGATACACCAGCTAACCGCGCTACATCCTTAATGGTTGCCATCTTGCTATTTCTCGCATTTGACGCTGCCAAGGCAGCCTGAGGGCTGAAATCGGATTGTATCGATGAATGCGAAACAATTCATCGATCTCGCATAGAAAAAGCACAATCTGCAGCACTGATCAGACCATAGTCCGGCCAGTGCCACCGGTTTACACAGAGGTTACACACACCAAGGCACAAAATGGAGAATCCGCGACACAAATACATGACCTGAATCACATGCAACACCAATTTTCTCCTTTTCAAACGGCACGGACAGGCTTAAATTTAAGGGTAAGCGATTACACTAACCAACAAGCCAGTCTTGTGGCGGTTTTAAGGAGCCCTCCATGTTACGAGTTTTGGTTACAGGTGGAACAGGTTACATCGGCAGTCATACCTGCCTGCAATTGATGGCTGCCGGCATGAGCCCGGTGCTGCTCGACAACTTCTGCAACAGCAAACCCAGCGTGCTGGACCGTGTCGAACAGCTGAGTGGTCAGCGTCCGGTGCTGTATCACGGTGACATCCGCGATGCCGCGTTGCTGGATCGCATCTTCGCCGAACAGCAGATTGATGCCGTGATCCATTTTGCCGGGCTGAAGGCCGTTGGTGAGTCAGTCATCAAGCCGCTGGAGTACTACGAGAACAACGTCAGTGGCACGCTGGTACTGCTGCAGGCCATGCGCCGCGCCAATGTACGCAGTTTTATCTTCAGCTCCTCAGCCACCGTCTACGGCGATCCGCATGCGGTGCCGATCCGCGAAGACTTCCCGACCCTGCAGGCCACCAATCCGTATGGCCAGAGCAAGCTGACAGTCGAGCTGATCGTCAAGGACTTCGCCAAGGCAGCACCAGACTGGTCACTGACCCTGCTGCGTTACTTCAACCCGGTTGGCGCCCACCCGAGTGGCTTGATGGGTGAAGACCCGCAAGGCATCCCCAATAACCTGATGCCGTATATCGCTCAGGTAGCGGTCGGTCGTCGCGAAAAACTGTCGGTATTTGGTAACGATTACCCTACGCCAGATGGCACCGGCGTACGCGATTACATTCATGTATTGGATTTGGCCGATGGCCACGTTGCAGCCTTGAAGGCCCGTCACAACATTCCGGGCGTGCATATCTACAATCTGGGTACAGGTCAGGGGTATAGCGTGCTGGATATGTTGGCAGCGTTTTCCCGCGCCTGTGGTCGTGAACTGCCCTACACCATTGCCCCGCGTCGCCCTGGGGATGTGGCCTGCTGCTACGCCGACCCGGCGAAAGCACAAGCGGAACTGCAATGGCAAGCCACGCGGACATTGGATGACATGACCGCAGATACCTGGCGCTGGCAGTCACAGAACCCGAACGGCTACCCGGCCGAATAAGAAAAACTTGGACGTTGAGTGGATCATAAAAATGCAGTTTGAACCGACAGAACACCCGCACCGCAGATACAACCCCCTGATCCGTCAGTGGGTACTGGTTTCTCCGCACCGCGCCAAGCGCCCGTGGCAAGGCCAGCAGGACGAACCGGATCGCACCGTCAAACCGGCGCATGATCCGTCTTGTTTCCTGTGTGCTGGCAACACCCGCGTCACCGGTGATGTTAACCCCGACTACCCGGGCACCTTCGTGTTCACCAATGACTTTGCCGCATTGATGACCGATACCCCGGACGCACCAGAGAGCACGGATCCGCTGTTCCATGTGCAGAGCGCCCGTGGTACCAGTCGCGTGATCTGTTTCTCGCCCGACCACAGCAAGACCCTGCCGGAGATGACGGTACCGGCGTTGACCGCGGTGGTGGATACCTGGTGTGAACAGACCGCCGAGCTCGGCCAGCAGTACCCGTGGATCCAGGTGTTTGAAAACAAGGGCGCCATGATGGGCTGCTCCAACCCGCATCCGCACGGTCAGATCTGGGCCAACAGCTTCCTGCCGAACGAAGCCGCGCGTGAGGATGAGTCCCAGCGCGATTACTTCGCCGAACATGGCCGCCCGATGCTGGTCGATTATGCCGAGCGTGAAATGGCCGATGGTAGCCGTACCGTGGTCGACACTGAATACTGGATGGCGGTGGTCCCCTACTGGGCGGCCTGGCCATTTGAAACCCTGCTGCTCCCGAAATTCCCGGTTCGCCGCCTGCCTGAGCTGACGCCGGCCCAGCGCGCTGACCTGGCTGTAGCCCTGAAGAAGCTGACCAGCCGTTACGACAACCTGTTCCAATGCTCATTCCCCTACTCCATGGGCTGGCACGGTGCCCCGTTCAACGGTGAAGAGAATCCACACTGGCAGTTGCATGCCCATTTCTACCCGCCATTGCTGCGCTCGGCGAGCGTGCGCAAGTTCATGGTCGGCTACGAAATGCTGGCAGAAACCCAGCGCGATCTGACCGCCGAACAGGCTGCCGATCGTCTGCGCAGCGTCAGTGACATCCATTTCCGCGAACAAGCCTGAGGTTTTTTTATGAGCATCGAGACCCTATTGCAACGTACCCAATCCGTCTTCCAGCAGGTATTCGGCTACGCCGCCAGTCTGGATATCCAGGCCCCGGGCCGCGTCAACCTGATCGGTGAACACACCGACTATAACGACGGCTTCGTGCTGCCGTGCGCCATCGACTATCAGACCGTGATCAGCGCTTCGCCGCGTCAGGGCAGCGTGGTCCGCGTGGTCGCCGCCGACTACCAGAACCAGCAGGACGAGTTCGATCTGAAAGAAGAGATCGTTGCCCATCCGGACTACCTGTGGGCCAACTATGTCCGTGGTGTGGTCAAGTATCTGCAGGAGCGCGGCTTCCAGCTGGGTGGTGCCGATCTGGTGATCACTGGCAACGTCCCACAGGGCGCCGGCCTCTCCTCTTCCGCCTCGCTGGAAGTGGCGGTCGGTCAGGCGTTCAAGGCACTGAATGATCTCTCCATCTCTCAGGCCGATATCGCACTGAACGGCCAGCAGGCCGAAAACCAGTTTGTCGGTTGCAACTGCGGCATCATGGACCAGTTTATCTCCGCCCTCGGCGAGAAGGACCACGCGCTGCTGATCGACTGCCGCAGCCTGGAAACCCGCTCGGTCGCCATGCCGGAAGGTTTTGATGTCGTCATCATCAACTCCAACGTGCGCCGCGGTCTGGTGGACAGCGAATACAACACCCGACGCGCCCAGTGCGAAGAGGCGGCCCGCCACTTTGGCGTCAAGGCGCTGCGTGATCTGACCCTGGACCAATTCAACGCCCGTGCGGCAGAGCTGGATCCGGTAGTCGCTCAGCGTGCCCGCCACGTCATCACCGAAAACGACCGGACTGTCGAAGCCGCTGATGTGCTGTCACGCGGTGACATGGTGCGTATGGGTGAACTGATGGGTCAGTCCCACGTCTCGATGCGTGACGACTTCGCCATCACGGTGCCGCCGATTGATGCCCTGGTCGAGATGGTCAAGGAAGTGATCGGTGCCCGCGGTGGGGTACGTATGACCGGCGGCGGTTTCGGCGGTTGCATCGTCTCCCTGGTGCCGCACGACCTGACCCAGGCGGTCTGCGCCCGCGTCGAGAAGGACTACCCGGCGGTGTCCGGCGGTCTGCAGCCGACCATCTATATCTGCAAGCCGTCGGCTGGCGCCGGCGCCCTGTGAGCACACCATCATGAGCCCATCGACTGACCGCTACGCTGAGGCACCACAACTGGTGGTGCTGAAAAATGCTCAAGGCATGGAGTTGACTGTCATGGACTGGGGGGCAACCTGGCTCTCCTGTCTGGTGCCGCTGGCCAATGGCCAGCGTCGTGAAGTGCTGCTCGGCTGTCCGCGTGCGGAAGACTACAGCCGCCAGAGCGCCTTCCTCGGTGCCACCGTCGGCCGCTATGCCAACCGTATCGCCGGCGCCAAGTTGCCGTATGGCAACCTGACGCTGAGCCTGCTGCCGAGCCAAGGTGAAAACCAGCTGCACGGTGGCCCGGACGGATTTGACAAGCGCCGCTGGGAAGTCGTGGCCCATGATGCACAGCACGTCCGTTTCCGTCTGGCCTCGCCAGACGGCGACCAAGGCTTTCCGGGTAATCTGGTCGCCGAAGTGACCTACACGCTGACCGACGACAATACCGTCGAGATCGACATGCAGGCCAACACTGACGCCGCCTGCCCGGTCAACCTGACCAACCACGCCTATTTCAATCTGGATGGCGGCAAGGGCACTGTCCACGCACACACCTTGCAGGTACAGGCCGATCAGGTGCTACCGACCGATGGCATGGGTATCCCCTATGGCCATCTACAGTCGGTGACCGGCACGACCTTTGACTTCCGCGCCCCGCATACCGTGGGCGAGCGCCTGGGTCAGGATGGGCAACAACAGTTGGCCAAGGGCTATGACCATAGCTTCCTACTCAATGCTGGCGCCGATTGGGCGGCCCGTGTCGAATCCTCGGACAAGGCACTGGCAATGACGCTCTCTACCAGCTTGCCGGCGCTGCAGTTTTACAGCGGCAACTATCTGGGCGGAACACTGTCGCGCGAAGGTGGCGAATATGCGGACTACGCCGGCCTGGCGCTGGAGCCGCAGTTCCTGCCGGATAGCCCGCACCATCCGGAGTGGCCGCAGCCAGATTGCTGGTTGCAGCCGGCACAGACCTACCGGCACTGGATCCGCTTCCAGTTCCGTTAAGCTGATATGACCACAGGGCCTCCGGGCCCTGTTTGCTTTTCCACCTGTTGTCCGTTTTCTCCCGGCTAAATAAATGTTCCGGATCATCGGTCGCCGGAGCATGAGGTCGGATGGTGCTAAGCAGACCCTTCGCGTCATGGATGACGCGATGGAGCGCCCATGTACTGGTTCACAGCGTGTCTGCGTGCAACATCCGGTCGATATAGCACGATGAAAATCAACTATTTAGATGGAGCATCGCATGCACGATACCTGGCACCCGGCCCCACAACGTTACGAACAACTGGCCTACCGCCGTTGCGGCCACAGCGGCCTCAAACTCCCCGCCATCGCGCTCGGGCTGTGGCATAACTTCGGCGCCGATAGCGACCGGCAGAATTGCCGTGCCATGTTGCGCCGCGCGTTTGACCTCGGCATCACCCATTTCGATCTGGCCAATAACTACGGTCCGCCGCCGGGCAGTGCCGAACAGTGTTTCGGCCAGCTGTTCAAACGCGACCTGGCACCGTGGCGCGACGAGATGATCCTCTCCACCAAGGCTGGCTATGTGATGTGGCCGGGACCGTATGGCGATGGCGGCAGCCGTAAATACCTGTTTGCCAGCCTGCACCAGAGCCTGCAACGTATGGGCGTTGACTATGTCGACATCTTCTATCACCACAGGCCCGACCCCAACACCCCGCTGGAAGAGACCATGGCGGCCCTGGCGCTGATGGTGCGCCAGGGCAAGGCGCTGTATGTCGGCCTCTCCAACTACCCGGCGCCGCTGGTCAGCCAGGCGGCGGCGATCCTGGCCGATCTGGGCACCCCGTGTCTCATCAACCAGCTGCGCTACTCGATGCTGGATCGACGCATCGAGCCCGCCACCTTAGGTGCTGGCGCCGACGCGGGCCTCGGGTGCATCGCCTTTTCACCGCTGGCCGGCGGCCAACTGAGCGACCGCTATCTGCATGGCATTCCGGCCGACTCGCGCGCCGCCAGTGCCAGCCCGTTCTTGCAGGCCAGCCAGCTAACCCCCGAGCGCGTCGACCTGCTGCGCGGGCTCAATGCCATTGCCGAGGGCCGAGGCCAGAAGCTGTCGCAGATGGCGCTGCAGTGGGTGTTGCGTGATCAACGCGTCACATCGGCACTGATTGGCGCCAGCCGGGTCAGCCAAATTGAGGATGCGGTGCAAGCGCTGCAAGCCCCGGCGCTGGATGAGGCCGCCCTACAGGCCATCGAGACGCTGCTCGCCCACGACGAAACCGTCGTCCGCTGATCCGACGACCCGCCATCCCGCTCTCACCCCGGCGCAGCTCCTGCTGCGCCGACCTCACGCCTCACACCGTCTCTCGCCTCTCGCCTCTCCCTTCTCGCCTCTCCCTTCTCGCCTCTCGCCTCTCGCCTCTCGCCTCTCGCCTCTCGCTTCTCGCTTCTCATCACCAAGATGACCTCTTGCCCTGACATATCACAGAGTTACCACCCGACAGCGCGCCGCCATTGATTTGTTTGTCAGCCCTCAGCCACAATCAGCCTTCGACCGCCGACCGGGCGGTGTCATTTCGTGCATTCCCAAGGAGCTGTGAAGTCGATGACGTCAACCTCTTCTCCGGCCGACAACGTGGCCCCGACGCCACATGTCCGCCATTTATGGCGCAATTTCTGGCGCCTGACCCAACCCTACTGGCGCTCGGCGGATGGCCGGCAAGGCTGGTTGCTACTGGTGGTCATCCTGGTGTTGACCGGTGGTAGCGTCTATCTGCAGAAGGTGTTCAATAGCTGGTACAACGACTTCTATAACACCCTGCAGGCGCTAGACTTCCCGGCGTTCAAGCATCAACTGTTGATCTTCTGCGGGCTGGCCACCGTGCATGTCATTGTCAGCGTCTATCGCTCCTACCTGCAGCAAATGCTGGAGATCAAGTGGCGTAACTGGCTGACCACCCATGTGATGACCACTTGGCTGGACAAGGCCAACTACTACCGCTTGCAACTGACCGACCGCCGCACCGATAACCCGGACCAACGTATCGCCGAGGATATTGCCGAGTTTGTCTCCTCCACCCTCAGTCTGTCGCTGGGGATCCTGGCGGACATTGCCACCCTGTTTACCTTCCTCAGCATCCTGTGGGGGCTATCGACGCCGCTACAATTTGAACTGTTCGGCCATGCCGTCCACTTCCCGCAGGGATACATGGTCTGGCTGGCGCTCGGCTATGCGCTATTTGGCACCCTGTTCACCTTCCTGATTGGTCGCCCGCTGGTGCGCCTCAACTTCGCCCAGCAGCGCTATGAGGCCGATTTCCGTTTCTCACTGATCCGCCTGCGGGAGAACGCTGAATCGGTGGCGCTATATCGCGGTGAGCCGGAAGAGGGCAAGTCGCTGCGCAGCCGGTTTGGCTTTGTGGTCAGTAACTACTTCAGCCTGATGAAACGACAGAAGGATCTCGGCTTCTTCACCCTGAGCTATCGTCAGGCGGCCGTGGTGTTCCCGTTCCTAGTCGGCGCCCCCAGTTTCTTTGCCAAGCAGATCCAGCTCGGTGGCCTGATGCAGATCTCCTCGGCCTTCGGCACGGTGCAGGATTCACTCTCCACTCTGATCAATAACTTTGTCGCCCTGGCTCGCTGGAAGTCGGTGGTCGACCGTCTCGCCACCTTCCAACTCGGCATGGACCATACCGAACAACTGCCGGCCCTGGCGCCACAACGCACCGGCAATACCCTGCGTCTGGACCAGGTCTCGGTGCGCAATCCGCAACAACAGGTGTTGATGCAGGATGCCTGCTGGCAGCTAGGCTGTGGGGATTCAGTGCTGATCCAGGGGCCTTCCGGTTGTGGAAAGTCCACCCTGCTGCGCACCCTGGCTGGGCTGTGGCCGTATGCCGAGGGCCAGGTCAGCTATCCCGCCGAAGGCGGCGTGCTGTTCCTGAGTCAGCGTCCCTACCTGCCGCTCGGCACCCTGCGTGAGGCGCTGTGCTACCCACAACCACCGATGGACGACGACCAGGTGCTGCCGGTACTGCAGGCGGTCGGCCTCGACAAGCTGGTCGAACGGCTGGATCAACAGGAGATGTGGTCACATATCCTCAGTATCGGTGAGCAACAGCGTGTCGCATTTGCCCGCGCCCTGTTGGTTAAACCGGCGGTACTGTTTATGGATGAGGCCAGCTCGGCGCTGGATGAAGAGAGTGAGGCGCATCTGTATGGCTTGCTGCGCGCGCAGCTGCCGCAGACCATTTTGGTCAGTGTCGGCCACCGCAGTACCTTGCAGCCGTTCCATGATCGGTTGCTTCGCTGGCAGGCCAACGGCCAATGGCAACTGGCTTGATCCCCTCTCTTGTTCCTGAGGGCGCGCATCCGTCGCGCGCCCTGACCTCGCGCTCGCCACTTAGCCGGTACCTATCGGCCGCCTTGCTACTGGTATTGGGGTTGCTGTGTGCACCAACATTGGTGGCAACACCGATAGCCGGCCAACGAGGATTTGAGCGTCAGGATCTGCAACTGACCTACCAGTTCACCCCGCCCGCTTGGGCGCTGAGCGACCCCACTCAGTCAACCGCCGTCACATCCGCCAGCAGTGACGCCAGCACACCACGCCCCCAGACCCTGCACCTGCCATTGTGGAAAACCACCACGGTCGGCCCCTATCATCCGTGGGCACCACGCAGTGCACAGCAACGCCTGCTGACCACGCTGATCCAGCAAGCCGGTCAGCAGTGGCCAGGCGTCCGGTTTTATGTGACACCCAATACCGACAGTGTGCGCTTTGTGGCCAGCGATCCCGCGCAGCAGCCAGACGTGGCCAAATGGTTGCTCGACACCCGCCAGCAGCTGCTACAAAGCCTGCTGCAGCAGAGTTATCTGCAACGCGGACAAGATGCCTGGGGCAATGCGGGCATCCTGCCGGATTACGCACGCATCATCGAAGAGACCAGTAGTGAGATTGGCGACACCGCCGAGGCCATGCTGCAGGCCGCAGGCGGCGAGCAAACGCCGCCACGACAACGAATGGCCTGGTTACTGGCCTTTGTGCAGAGCATCCCGTGGGCGGCCCTGTCGTCTGACGATGGCAGCCGCGGCAGTGGCTTTTTGTTACCGCGCGAGGTCCTGGCGCAAAACCGTGGCGACTGTGACAGCAAGGCTACCCTGCTGGCCGCGCTATGGCGTTATCTGCAACCAGAGATCCCGACCCGCATCGTGCTGATGCCCGGCCATGCAGCGCTGGCGGTCGGCCTGCCCGCCGCGCCCGGTGAGGAGACCGTCACCGACAACAATATCGCCTGGTTGCTGCTCGAGCCAACCGGCCCCGCGCTGATGGCCCCCGGCCACCTCGGCGACCACAGCCGTCTCTATATCCACAGTGGCCGTTACCGGTTACTGCCGACTCAGCCGACCGAGACAAACTCCACGCCGAGCAAGTAGCCCTGATCCACCGCATCGGCACGGATGACCCGCGCCTCCGCTTCAAACGGCGGCAACTGGTTATTGGTGGTGGCGAGGCTTACGCGCAGAAACTCCCCCTCCTTGAATGCCCCGTTGGCAACATCAATCGCCATCCCGGAGGCACTCAGATCGCGACAGACCGCCGCAATCCGCTCCTGTCCACGCACCAGGGTCACCGGTGCATCGATCACCATGCGCATAAACGCGCGACGTTCTTTATGCATATCCGTTAACACGATACTTCCTCCTTTACCCTGCACTTCGCAGGGTGGCAATGTAGTGCCAACATCACTAGAATAGCGCTGTTTTCAAACGGGGTGCGGGCGTCCGCTGAGATCATACCCGGTGAACCTGATCCAGTTCATACTGGCGTAGGGATTTGAAACACACGCTGCCCGCCCGCATTGTCTTTGCCGGCCCCTAGCGTGGGACGCCTGCCTTGGTTTTCAACCGACCGCAATTTGCGACAAGGAGTCCCACATGCGTTTGCTCGTTCTGCTGCCTACCCTGCTGCTGGCTGCCCATAGCCAGGCCGCCACCCCTGAACTGACCGTTTACACCTATGACTCGTTTGCTGCCGATTGGGGACCAGGGCCGAAGGTTCGCACCGCCTTTGAGAAAGAGTGTGGCTGCCAGCTGAAGTTTGTGCCACTCGAGGATGGGGTGGCTATCCTCAATCGCCTAAAACTCGAAGGCGCCCACAGCAAGGCGGATGTGGTATTGGGTATGGATGAAGCCATGCTGGCCGACGCTCGCAAGAGCGCGCTGTTTGTCGAACACAAGGTGGATTTGAGTCCGCTGCAGATCCCGGGTGGCTGGCAGGACAAGACCTTCCTGCCGTTTGACTACGGCCACTTCGCTTTCGTTTATGACAGCAGCAAGCTCAAGCAACCACCCACCAGCCTGCAGGATCTGGCGGCACGCCATGATCTGCGCGTGATCTATGAAGATCCGCGCACCAGCACCCCGGGGCAAGGGTTGATGTTGTGGGCCAAACAGACCTTGGGCGCGCAGGCGCCGGCATTCTGGCAACAGCTGGCCAAGCACACCGTCACCGTGACCAAGGGCTGGAGCGAAGCCTACGGCATGTTCCTCAAGGGCGAAGCCGATGTGGTGCTCTCTTACACCACGTCGCCGGCCTACCACCGTCTGGCCGAGAACAAGACCCAGTACCGCGCTGCCATGTTTGAGCACGGCCACTATCGTCAGGTAGAAGTCGCCGCCCAGCTGAAAAACGCGCCGCAGCCGCAACTGGCCGCACGCTTTATGCAGTTCATCCTCAGTCCCGACTTCCAGAACCTGATCCCGCAGGGCAACTGGATGTATCCGGTGACCGCGGTCAAACTGCCTGAAGGCTTTGATCAGCATGAGCAGCCAACCCATAGCCTGCACTTTAGCGAAGCCCAGATTGCTGCGGGTCGTAAGGCCTGGCTGCAAGAGTGGCGTCAGGCGGTCAGCCGCTAAGATGATCTGACGTTGAGCATCACAACCTCGCACAGCCGCCGCGCGCCAACCGCCCGGCCCTGGCAACCGGCCGGGCCCTGGTGGCCCGGCCTGCTCACCCTGACGTTGCTGCTGACCGTGGGCATCGGCCCGTTGTTCGCCCTGCTGCACCTCGGCGGCGGTGAGGCACCGACGATCTGGCAAGACCCGTGGTTGCGCCATGTGGTGCTGTTCAGTCTGGGCCAGGCCGCGCTGTCAACCCTGCTCAGCATCGGCCTCGGCCTGCCGGTGGCGCGCGCCCTGTTCCGCCGGCAGTTTCCCGGACGCCGTTGGGTGATCCGCCTTGCCGGCATCACCCAGGTGTTGCCGGTGATCATCGCGCTGTTCGGGTTGGTGACCGTGCATGGCCGTCAGGGCTGGCTCGGCCAGCTACTGGCGCCGCTCGGTCTCTCGCTGCCGAACTATTTGTATGGGCTGGGCGGTATCCTGCTCGCCCATGTGTTTTTCAATATGCCACTCGCTGCACGCTGGCTGCTGTTCGCGCTGGAGGCGATCCCCGCAGGTCAGTGGCGGCTGGCCGCACAACTGGGCATGCCCGCCGCCACCCGCTGGCGCTGGATTGAGTGGCCCGCCGTGCGGACGCAACTGCTGCCGTTGGCCAGCCTGATCTTCTTGCTGTGTTTTTCCAGTTTCACCACCGTGATGGCGCTGGGTGGCGGCCCGGGCGCCACCACACTCGAGGTCGCGGTCTATCAGGCACTGCGCTTTGACTTCGACCCGACCGCTGCCGCGACCCTCGCCTTATGGCATCTGCTGCTCGGCAGCTTGGTGCTGCTCGGCCACTATCTGGCGCAACAGCCAGCCCCGACGGCCACCGCCCAGCCGCTGTCGCCGTGGCGGCGCAGTGCAACCGACCACGGATGGGCCGACGTAGGTTGGCTGCTGCTGGCCGGGCTACTGTTTTTGCCACCATTGCTGGCGATTGTCAGCAGCGGCCTGCACCCTGGCACCCTGCGCGCCCTCGCCCAGCCTATGGTCTGGCAAGCGCTCGGCATCTCGTTACAGATTGGTGCCGGCTCGGCACTGCTGGCCTGTCTGCTGTCACTCGGCCTGCTGCTGACCAGTCGCCATCTGCGCTGGCGTCGGCAACAACCCTGGCTCGCCACCACGCTGGAATCCGTAGGCTCACTCAACCTGCTGGTGCCGACCGCAGTGCTTGGCACCGGCCTGTTCCTGCTGCTACAACCGCTGACGGATGTATTCCGTCAGGGCTTCTGGCTGGTGATGCTGCTCAACGCCATCGCCTGCCTGCCGTATACCT
>JAYROM010000086.1:0-1943 GCA_041911695.1 Aeromonadaceae bacterium | reverse complement strand
CGCTGGCGCTGATCACCGGCGGTTTCCATCTGGATGGCCTGGCTGATACCTGCGACGGGATCTTCTCGGCACGCACCCGCGAACGCATGCTGGAGATCATGAAAGACAGCCGCCTCGGTACCCATGGCGGTCTGGCGCTGGTGTTTCTGCTGCTGTTTCGCCTGCTGGCGGTGGCCCATCTGGGCGAGACGCAACCGGCGCAGGTTTTCTGGCTGCTGGCCGCCGCGCCGGTGGCCGGGCGCAGCCTGATGGTTGTGCTGATGTACCGTCAACCCTATGCCCGCGAGAACGGCCTCGGCCATCTGTTTATAGGCCGTATCGGCACGGCGGCGTTCTGGCAGACCCTATTGCTCGGCGCACTGCTGGTGACCTTGATCGGCCATCTACCGGCGCTCAAAGCCTTCCTGATTACCCTGTTGTTTGCCTATGGCCTGCAACGTTATCTGCACCGCTGTCTGGGCGGCCAGACCGGCGATACCTTGGGCGCCGGCAATGAGTTATTCGAGTTGTTGTTCCTGCTGATGTTGTGTTGACAGCACCAGCTGTACCGCCAGGCTGACGCAGGGCGCGCAGCCGGCTTTGGCAATGCAATGTCGGTCACAGGAGATGATGGCCATGCAGACGTTGAAACAACTGATAGCACAGATCCAGCCGCTGGATCAGCACGCGATGCAACAAGCCCGCCGTCATGTCGATGGCCTGTTCAAACCGATTGGTAGCCTCGGGCGGTTGGAGGAGATCGCCGTTCAACTGGCTGGCATCTACCGCGACCCCGAGCTCAAGGTCGGTCGTAAACAGATCATCGTCATGGCGGCGGACCACGGCGTGTTCGACGAGGGTATTGCGGTCACCCCGAAGGAGGTGACGGCACTGCAGGCCTACAACACCACCCGCGGACTGACTGGGGTGTGTGCGCTGGCTGCCGCCGCCAATGTCGAGGTGCGGATCATCGATATCGGCATCGACAGCGACCCGATCCCGGGCGTTGCCAGCCTGAAGCTGGCGCGCGGCTGCGGCAATATCGCCAAGGGGCCGGCGATGAGCCGGGTTGAAGCCGAACAGTTGCTGCTCGCCAGCGCCCGGTTGGCGATGGAGGCGGTGCATGATGGCCACACCGTACTTGGTGTCGGCGAGCTGGGGATCGGCAATACCACGCCGGCCGCCGCGATGGTCAGCGTGCTGACCGGCACCCCGGCCGAACGGGTAGTGGGGCTGGGCGCCAATTTCCCCAGCCATCAACTGCACCACAAGGTGGCGGTGGTTGAGCAGGCACTCAAGGTCAACCAACCGGACGCGCAAGACGGGCTGGACGTACTGGCCAAGGTCGGTGGCTATGATCTGGTCGGCATGACCGGCGTCATGCTCGGCGGTGCCGCCGCCGGTGTCCCGGTGGTGCTCGACGGCTTCCTCTCCTACGCCTGCGCGCTGGTGGCCTGCAAACTCAGCCCCGCCGTTTGGCACTACCTGCTGCCCTCGCACTACTCCGCCGAGAAGGGCTCGCAAGTCGCGCTCGCCCATCTCGATCTCAAACCCTACCTGCACCTCGACATGCGCCTCGGCGAAGGCAGCGGCGCCGCCATCGCCATGCAGATCATCGACGCCGCCATCGCTATGTACCAGCGCATGGGCCATATGGCCGACGACGAGGTAGAACTCCCCCCGCCGGTGTAAGTGTTCTCGCCCACCACCGGTTTCCCATTACGGCGGAATACGCTGCGCTATTCCGCCCTACAAATGAAATTCCCATTACAATTCAAGGCGATGTAAAACTTGTAAGGCGTATAAGCCCCGCGTAATGCACCGCATGCAAACTACCCGTACCAGCTGTCGGACCGCAGTTGTGGGCTATCCCGCTGTCGGGGTGATCTGATGCTTCGCGTGGTGAGGTTGGATAGTCCGTCGCCCTCGCGCAAGCGGGGGCCCAGTGACTTGGTTCTGTAGGT
>JAYROM010000085.1:0-10774 GCA_041911695.1 Aeromonadaceae bacterium | reverse complement strand
TTCCCATGCCGAACACAGAAGTGAAACGCTGTAGCGCCGATGATAGTGTGGCATTCGCCATGCGAGAGTAGGACACTGCCAGGCTCCCATTCGACCGAGAGGTCAAAGACAAGGCCCCGATAGCGATATCGGGGCCTTGTTATTTGTATTCGTAAGTGGTTCAGCGCTGTTCGGAACACCTATCTAGCTAGGCACCACGACCTTTGCTGGTTGGCGACACATGTCAGCGGCAGCAATATAAAACCGCACACTTCCTTCCTGGCCAATGCAGACACGCGCAATCACACGATTGTTCTGCACCCATTCTCTGTTTTCCCTGAACCGTGGCGGGGTGATCCCCAAGCATTGAAGATATTGTCTGAACAGGTAGGAGTTGCTGATTTCGGTCAGGTGTTTATCCATTGTGCTCCTTCCTCTGATGTGTCGTGATCAGGGGTCATCGGCTGTGGTATCCATCCGATAACGTTTTCTTGTATTCGAAGTGTAGCATCCCATTAACAAACGTGTCCGCACGGTAACAAAAAAGATACAAAAAGTATCAAGTGCCAGCCCGAGGTGGCTGTCGGGCCGGGAGAGTGCTAACGATATTGATGTCGCAATAATCGCGACGACGAACGGCCTGCACCCGGCTATAATCCGCAAACGGTCTGCACGGGCAGATCGGGCACAACGTATATCAAGGATTTGAGTAGCATGCTGAAAGTTAATGAATACTTTGAAGGAAAGGTAAAATCGATCGGTTTTGCCAACGGTAGTGCAGCGGCGACGGTCGGCGTGATGGCCCCGGGCGAGTATACGTTTAATACCGGCGCGCCGGAGCGGATGGTGGTGATTCGTGGTGCACTGACGGTGCTGCTGCCTGGTCAGGACGAATGGGTTACCTTCGCCGGTGGCCAGGAGTTCAATGTGCCGGGTAACAGCGCCTTCCAGCTACAAGTGGCTGAAGATACCGCCTACCTGTGCGAATTCCTGTAACAACGCGCGATATCCCCTATTGAAAGCAGAATGCCGGCATGAAGCCGGCATTCTGTTATCTGTCACCTCGTATCTGTCACTTCGGGTCAGTGTGTAGGCAGGAGAATGCTGTTTGGCACTTGCTTGAGCAGACCGCTGTCCTGATAGTAGCGCTGCGCTCCGGGATGCAAGGGCGCAGTGAGCCCTCGCGAGACCATCATCTCTGGTGTCAGTTGTGCAAATGCCGGATGAAGACGACGAAACTGCTCCAGATTAGTGAAGATCACCTGTACCAGCGTATAGGCCACCTCGTCAGGCATCTGATCAGTGGTCACCACGGTTGCTACCACACCGAAGGTCGGCGTGGCGGTATCTACGCCTCGGTAGAGGCGGGCAGGGATCTCTACCGCCGTGTAGGCAGGGTGAGTTTTCAGTAGATGGTCAATGGCCTTGCCGTTCACCGGGATCAGGCGAATATTGCAACTATTGCTCGCTTCGTTGACCGTGCCGCTCGGATGACCAACCACATAGGCGAAGGCATCGTAACGCTTATTGCACAGCGCGGCGGCCCGCTCGGCACCATTCAATGCCCCGATATCGGCAAACTGCGATTCATTCCACTGCAATGCGTCCATCAATACGTGCATGGTGTTGCGATCCCCAGAGCCTGGATTACCCATATCGATGCGTTTGCCCGGCAGGTCCTCCAGTGATTGAATCTCGGTGTCGGTACGCGTGACCAATGTGAGGGGTTCGACATACAGGCTGAATAGACTACGCAGGTGGGAATCCGGCCCTATCTCAGCAAACCCGCCTTCGCCGGTCAGCGCTGCTTGCTGAATATCGGACTGCACAATACCCACTTGGTATTTACCCTCTCTCAAGCCCTGCAGGTTGTCCAACGAGCCGCCGGAGGCATCGACGGTGCAATGCACCAGACGCGTCGGCTGATACTTGTTGAGCAAGCGGCAAATGGCGCCGCCAGCGGGGTAATAGACGCCGGTGACACTGCCGGTACCGATCTGTAGCGGCTGAGTTTGCGAATAGGCTGGCAACAGCAGGCCGGGAAGCACCATGCACAGCAACCGGAACAAGAAGCACGACACACGAGGGTGAGACATGGTCTGTTTCCTTGGTTCTAGGCGCCGGAAGTCAACGGCGGAATAAGAGAATGATCTCTGGCTTTGAATAAAGCATATCCGAGGGGAGGTCGACAAGGGGGAAACGGGCGGTCAGTTGATCGACCGCCCTCATGCTTAGCGCGCAGCGTGCTGCAAAATAGCGTTACGCATCCGGGTCAGTGCTTGATCGAGCAGCTGTCGGCTGCAACCAAAGTTGAGGCGCACAAAGTGTTTGTCGCCGAACTGTGCTCCGGGTGACAGACCAACGCCTGCGGCTTCAAAGAAGGCGATCGGATCGTCGAGTTGCATGGCTGAGACATCAATCCAGGCCAGATAGGTAGCCTCGACCGGCAACAGGCTGACGCCAGGCAGGTTGCCCAGTGCCGCAGTGATGGTATCACGGTTGGCGCGTAGATAAGCCAGTTGCTCGTCCAGCCACGGTTGGCCGTGTTCGTAGGCCGCCTCGGCCGCGACATAGCCCAGCAGGTTGTTATCCGCCATCAAGCCACGCATCGCTTTTTGCAGTGACAGGCGCAGACGTGGATTCGGGATCACGGCAAACGAGCAACACAGTCCGGCGATGTTGAAAGTCTTGCTCGGCGCCATCAGCACGGCACTACGTTGTGCAGCATCGGCATTCAGACTGGCAAATGGAATATGCTTCACACCTGGCTCGATCAGCAGATCGCAATGAATTTCATCCGAGCAGACGGTCAGATTGTGTCGTGCAGCAATATCGGCAATGCGCAGCAGCTCTTCTCGAGTGAAGACGGTGCCGCCCGGGTTATGCGGATTACACAGTAGCAACAGATCCGCTTGGGCAGCTTGTTGCTCCAGGGCGTCAAAGTCTGGTAACCAGCGGCCATCAATGGCCTGCATCGGCACTGTGGTCATACTGCGTTCATTGTTGTCCGCGACATGCAGGAACGGGTAGTAAACCGGTGACGGGGAGATAATACTGCGCCCCTCGGCGCACCAGGCGCGGCAGGCGAAGTTCAACCCGGGTACAACGCCGGGCATAAACACCAACCATTCCGGTTCAATCTGCCAGTCATACAGGCGCGCCATCCGTTCAACCACCAGTTGTACCAAGCGCGGCGATGGGCGGCTGTAACCAAATATGCCGTGTGCCACTCGTTGTTGCAGTGCATCGATGACTGCAGGCGGTGAGCGGAAGTCGGTATCCGCGACCCACAAGGGCAGAATGTCCTTGTCTTTATATTTGTCCCACTTGAGGCTTTGAGTGCCTCGACGATCAATCACTCCATCGAAATCAAACATTCCGCTCTCTCATTCAGTTAACGACAGCTTAATGAATGTAAGAAGAAACGGGATCCGGAGCAACCTTTGCTGCGGATTGGAACGCGATTCCATTACAATGAACCCGATAATTCGGGAGAAGTATATGTCTACCACCCAGTCGACCGGCCGCGGGCGCATGGTCGCATCCATGTCATTCATGTCCTTGGCTTTTTTAAGCGGTATCGGCGCCGCCCTGTTTGTACCGACCATGAGCCTGTTTCTGACCAGCGAAGTTGGTGTGTCGCCGTTTATGGTGGGTGTTTTCTTTACCATCAACGCGGTATGCGGCATTGCCGTCAGCCAGTTGCTGGCGCGCCGTTCTGACCGGCAGGGGAGCCGGCGGCGGCTGATTTTTATCTGTATGCTGGCCGGGATGGCAGCCTGCCTGTGTTTCGCCCTGACCCGCAATTACTGGGCGTTGATCAGCCTGGGCGTACTGATGCTGAGTATCAGTGCCACCTCCTCGCCACAGTTGTTCGCGCTGGCCCGTGAGTTTGCGGATGGCACCGGCCGACAAAGTGTGATGTTTACCTCCTGGATGCGAGCGATGTTCTCGTTGTCCTGGGTGATTGGGCCGCCGTTGGCGTTTGCGGTGTGTATCCATTTCGGGTTTACCGCACTGTTTCTCTGTGGTCTGGCCATTTACGGCCTGAGCACGATCGTGGTGCGATGGATGTTACCCGAGGTGGCGCGTCTACCGGCCGCAACCGCCCAGAGCAAGCAGGGCACCCCATATACCCCAGCCATCCGTTGGTTGTTCGCTGCCTCCATGCTGTTCTGGACCTGTAACAGCATGTACCTCATCAATATGCCGCTCTATATCACGCATGAACTGGGGCTACCGCAAGCGTTGGCCGGCTGGATGATGGGCACCGCAGCCGGGCTGGAGATTCCAATCATGTTATGTGCGGCGCAAGTCAGCAAGCGTACCGGCAAGTGGCCATTGCTGATGGTCTCCGGTGCGGCAGCCATCCTGTTCTATATCGGCATGAGTCTGTTCCATAACGAAGTGGCCTTGCTGGTGCTGCAGCTGGGGAACGCCATGTTTATCGGCATTTTGGCGGGGCTTGGCATGCTCTACTTCCAGGATATGATGCCGGGTCGACCGGGTGAGGCCACCACCTTGTTTACCAACAGCGTGCGTAGCGGTTCGATTATTGCCGGCGGGATCGCCGGCATGGTGGCGCAGTGGTGGAGCTACTACGGTGTATTCTTGGTGGCCATCGGCCTGGTCGTGATGGCCGTCGGCATGCTATGGCAAGCGGGCCGTTTGCAGCGGCGTTGACCGGGCAGCCTCCTGGGCCGCCGAGTCCAGTCGGTGACTGATACGTAGACACTCCAGCAGCAGTGTGGCGCTCGGCCCCAGCCCTTGTGGGTTGGGGATCACCAGATCGGTGAAGAATTTACGGGCGCTGCTTTCCATCAGTTTAATCGTGTGTAACCGCTGTTGCTGGAGCAACGGCTCCACCAGATGCTGCGGCAGCCAGGCAAAGCCCAATCCGGAGAGCAGGATACCAATGGCTTCGTGGAAGTTGTTGACCGTCCAGCGCTGATCCGCCTTCAACCAGCCACTGATCTCCTGCGGCGAGTGGCCGGTATCCTTGATCACAATTTGTAATTCATGGCCTAAATCTGCCTGGCTGAGCCCTTCGCCATGCGCCAGCGGATGTAACGGATGACAGACCGGCAGCATGGTGATTTCGGCCAACGGTTCACCGAGGTAGCCCTTGGGGACGCGACCGGTAATCACCAGATCGGCCTGTTGTTCCAGAATCGCCTCTTGCGAGCCGGTCAGCACACTGTCGAGCAGCACGAGTTGTGTACCGCGTGACTTGGGGTAGTAGAGCTGCAGTGCGCGATTGAGCAAGGGGCGGGGATGTACCAACTCAATCGCCAGCGTGACCTCAGCTTCCCAGCCCTGATGGATGTTGAAGGCCAGCAGCTCCAGCTCTTCCATCTGCTGGGTCAATTGCTTGGCCCGGCGCAGAAACACCTCACCTTGCTCGGTCAGGAAGGCCTTGCGTCCCCGGACTTCAAGCAGGGCAACCCCAAGCGTCTGCTGCAGTTTGGCGACGGCATGATTGAGTGAGGATTGGCTTTTATTCAGTTTCTCGGCAGCCTGGGCGTAGCCGCCATATTCGACGACGGCCTGGAAGATACGCCACTGCTCTAAGGTGCTTTTCGGTCTGAACATAACGTCATCACTTCCTGGTGAGCGCTGCAGTCATTGCCTGACAAGTATAAATCTCCGGGCAGTGTCTTGCTGGCGTACTGACTTTGGGTTGGGCATCCAGACTTTGACCGCGAATGTGACGGGCATCGTGTCCCATCAACCATAAATAGAGCGGCATCAGATCAGCCGGTGTCGGCAGGGTCAGAGGATCCTCCTCTGGCCGGGCAGATGCGCGCATCCCGGTGCGGGTTGCGCCAGGGTTGATGGCGTTGACCCGAATCGTCGTGGTCGACCACTCATCGGCCAGCACCTGCATCAGCCCCTCGGTTGCAAACTTGGAGACGGCATAACTGCCCCAACCGGCGCGTCCCTGACGGCCAACACCGGAGGAGGTGAAGATCACGGACGCCTCCGCACTGGCCAGCAGAAGCTGAGCCAGCGCCTGAAGCAGCAACAAATTGGCAGTGACATTCACCTGCTGGACTTGTTGCCAGACAGTCAGGGAAGTCTCCATCAGGCTGGTGATCGCCCCCAGCAGGCCAGCATTGAGCAGCACGCCATCCAGACAGGAATGTTCAGCCGCGATGGCAGCGGCCAGCGCCTGATAGTCTGCGATCTCAGTACTTTGCAGATCCTGCGTCAGGATCTGCGGGGCGAGATAGCCGGCTGCGGTGATCCGGTTGGCCAGTTTTTCCAACTCAGCTGTCTGACGGCCATGCAGAATCACGCGGGCGCCATGTTCGGCATACGCGTAAGCAACTTGCTGGCCGATCCCCTGGCTGGCGCCGGTGACCAGAATGGACTTGTTTTCGAATAAGGCTAAAGGGGCTTTATAGTTCAACATCTTGTATGCCACGCTCCATCAACACCAATCAGTGTATACAGAATATCGGTGTGGCATAAAGCGATGTTGCGTCAATCATATACCTAATGTGAAGACTCGGATTTGCAAGAGTCCAATTCATGCAAATGCCGCAGTGTGTGGCCCTGAATCGGCATTTTTTGCCAATGACAGAAAACTCCGTAGAATGGGCGCGTTTCCCGTGGAATGGAGGAAGCCGTGAGCTACCTGTATGATTTTGTGCTTTTTCTGGCCAAGAGTTTGAGCTTGGTGCTCCTGATTGGCGGTGGTCTGGTCGCGGTATTGCTTGCGGCCGGTCGCGGTCGGGCGCGTAAAGGACAACTGCACTGTGAGGATCTCTCGGCTAGCCAGCGTGAGATACGAGACAGCCTGGAGCAACAGGTATTGGACAAGAAGGCCCTCAAGACCTTGCGTAAAACGCGTAAGGCCGAAGAGAAGGCCAGCTGCAAGGCCCCCGTTACGCCAAAGCTGTTTGTGATCGATTTTCGCGGCAGTATGGATGCGCATGAGGCGGCCGCCTTGCGTGAAGAGGTGAGTGCCGTGTTAACGCTGGCGCAACCTCAAGATGAGGTGCTGGTCCGGGTTGAATCGCCAGGTGGCGTTGTCCATGGCTATGGGCTGTGTGCCTCGCAACTGCAACGTCTGCGAGATCGTGGCCTGCACCTGACCGTGGCGGTGGACAAGGTGGCGGCCAGTGGCGGCTACATGATGGCGTGTGTTGCGCAACACATCATGGCTGCACCGTTTGCCATTGTCGGCTCGATTGGTGTGGTGGCGCAGCTGCCGAACTTCCACCGCCTGTTGCAAAAGCACGATATCGACTATGAGCAACATACGGCGGGGGCGTTTAAACGCACACTGACGGTGTTTGGCGAGAACGATGATGCTGGCCGCGAGAAGTTCCGCGAGGAGCTGGAAGCGATTCACCAGCAATTCAAGCAGTTCATTCACCGCCATCGCCCGCAGATCGATCTGGCACAAGTCGCCACCGGCGAGCACTGGCTGGCCTCTGATGCACTGGCGTTAAAACTGGTGGATGAGCTTCGCACCAGTGATGACTACCTGCAGGAGCAGTGTGCCCGTCGTCAGGTGATTCGCGTGCAATATCAACTGCCAAAGCGGTTGGGGGAACGTCTGGGGCGGCAGGTGTCCACGGCGGTAGAGCGCGGCATTTTACAGGCGTTAGGGGCCTTGCGTTCTTCGGTCTGGCGCTAAACAATGCGCGCCCGGCCAAGCCGGAAGCGGGGTCGCTCAGATGAGCAGTTATTCAATAATTTTGAAAAATAGTTGCACAGCGACGAATCGGCTTTCATTTTAATATAAAAGAAGAGGCCGGCCCGGTGCCGGCGTCGTCCTGTTTCAGCCAGTTTTTTTATTAAGCAGAGCAGCATGTATGGGCAAATCTCTGGTAATTGTTGAGTCACCGGCCAAGGCCAAGACCATCAACAAGTATCTGGGCAAAGACTTTATCGTCAAATCCAGTGTCGGCCATGTACGGGATCTCCCGACCAGTGGCTCGGCCAGCCCGGATGAAAAAGAAGAAAAGAAGCCGGTGGTTCGCAAGGGTGCCAAAGCACTGAGCGAGCAGGAAAAGGCTGCTAAAGAATATCAGGCGTTGGTCGCCCGCATGGGCATCGACCCCGAACACGGCTGGGCGGCTCGCTATCAGGTGCTGCCGGGCAAGGAAAAGGTGGTCAACGAGCTCAAGAGCTTGGCGGAAAAGGCGGACACCATCTATCTCGCAACCGACTTGGACCGCGAAGGGGAAGCCATCGCCTGGCACCTGCGGGAACTGATCGGCGGAGATGAACAGCGGTTTCGCCGCGTGGTGTTCAACGAAATCACCAAGACGGCTATTCAGGAGGCGTTCTCTGCCCCGGGTGAGCTCAACATCGACCGGGTTAACGCCCAGCAGGCGCGCCGCTTTCTCGACCGTGTGGTCGGCTATATGGTGTCGCCGTTGCTGTGGAAGAAGCTGGCGCGTGGGCTGTCAGCAGGTCGCGTCCAGTCGGTTGCCGTGCGGCTGATTGTCGAGAAAGAGCGCGAGATCAAGGCGTTTGTCCCGGAAGAGTACTGGGACATCAACGCGGATCTGCTTACCGCCGGTAAGCAGGCATTGCGCATGGCGGTCGCGGTCGAGAACGGTCGCGTCTTCGAGCCGGTCAACGAAGCGCAGGCGATGGCCGCCTGTGCGGTATTGAACACGGCCGAATACCGGGTGCTGAGTCGTGAAGACAAGCCGACCAGCAGCAAGCCGTCCGCCCCGTTCATTACCTCGACCCTGCAGCAGGCGGCCAGTACCCGTCTGGGCTATGGCGTCAAGAAGACCATGATGCTGGCGCAGCGCTTGTACGAAGCGGGCTACATCACCTATATGCGTACCGACTCGACCAACCTGAGCCAGGAAGCGGTCACCAGCGTGCGCGAATACATCGAAAAAGAGTACGGTGCCGATTATCTGCCGGCCGACCCGCTGGTGTATGGCGCCAAGGCCAATGCCCAGGAAGCGCATGAAGCGATCCGTCCCTCCAACGTGCGTACCCATGCGGACAAGCTCGAAGGGATGGAGACCGATGCGGTGCGTCTGTACGAGCTGATCTGGCGGCAGTTTGTCGCCTGCCAGATGACGCCAGCGCAGTACGACTCCAGCACGCTGACCGTCAAGGCTGACCGGTTCGAGCTCAAGGCCAAGGGGCGCATCCTGCGTTTCGCCGGCTGGACCAAGGCGCTGCCGCCAATGGGTCGCAAGGGCGATGACATCGAGCTGCCAGCAGTTCAGGCGGGCGAGGTGTTGGCCATGCAGGCGCTGGATCCGAAACAGCACTTCACCAAGCCGCCGGCACGCTTCACTGAAGCCGCGCTGGTCAAGGAGCTGGAAAAGCGCGGTATCGGTCGTCCGTCGACCTATGCCTCGATCATTTCCACTATCCAGGACCGTGGTTACGTCAAGGTAGAGAATCGTCGTTTCTATGCCGAGAAGATGGGTGAAATTGTCACCGAGCGTTTGGTGGAGAGTTTCCCCGAGCTGCTGAGCTACGACTTTACCGCCCAGATGGAAGGCTCCCTTGACGATATCGCCGAAGGCGAGCTGGGCTGGCTGGACAAGCTGGACGACTTCTACAGCGACTTCAAATCCACGCTGCAAAAGGCCGAGCAGACGGTCGACGATGGCGGGATGCGCAGCAACCAGATGGTGCTGACCGACATCGACTGCCCGGATTGCGGGCGCAAGATGGGGATCCGTACCGCGACCACTGGCGTGTTCCTGGGGTGCTCCGGTTACGCCTTGCCGCCGAAAGAGCGCTGCAAGAAGACCATCAACCTGGTGCATGGCGACGAGTATATCGCCGCCGACTCCGACGAAGGTGAAGTCAACGCGCTGCGTGCCATGCGTCGTTGTCCGCAGTGTGGTACCGCGATGGACTCCTACGTCATCGACGAGACCCGCAAGTTGCACGTCTGCGGTAACAACCCGGATTGTGACGGCTACGAGCTGGAGAAAGGGCAGTTCCGTCTGAAGGGCTATGAAGGCCCGGTGATCGATTGCGAGCGTTGTGGCAGCCAGATGCAGCTGAAGACTGGTCGTTTCGGCAAGTTCATGGCCTGTACCAATGACACCTGCAAGAACACCCGCAAGATCCTGCGTAATGGCGAGATTGCACCACCGAAGGAAGATCCGGTGCCGTTACCGGAGCTGCGCTGCAGCCAGTCCGACGCACACTTCGTGCTGCGTGACGGCGCGGCCGGCCTGTTCCTGGCCGCTAGCACCTTCCCTAAGTCGCGTGAGACCCGAGCTCCGCTGGTCAGCGAACTGGCGCGCTTCCGCGACCGCCTGGCGCCGAAGCACTACTACCTGGCCGATGCGCCGCAGCAGGACACCGAAGGCAATGCCGCAGTGGTCCGCTTCAGTCGCAAGAGCAAGGAGCAGTATGTGATGACCGAGGTCAACGGCAAGGCGACCGGCTGGACGGCGTTCTACCGCGACGATCAATGGGTCGTGGTCGACAGCAAGGCCACCAAGAAGGCCTAAGCGGCTGACATCGCGGGCAGACATCATCATTGGTGATGTCTGCCCGTTGTCGTTCAGGGAGTGTGCAGATTGGTGTTTTGCTAAGCAGTTGAATCAAAAGCATGAAAAATGGGTTTGCACTGCACCGATTTATACATATAATCCCTCCCGCCTGTGACGAACAGGCAGTCTTAAAGCGGGAATAGCTCAGTTGGTAGAGCATAACCTTGCCAAGGTTAGGGTCGCGAGTTCGAGTCTCGTTTCCCGCTCCAATTTCAAGGCGCGTTAACAAAGCGGTTATGTAGCGGATTGCAAATCCGTCTAGTCCGGTTCGACTCCGGAACGCGCCTCCA